>DRKV01000031.1 GCA_011051635.1 Chloroflexota bacterium
AGGCGGTTATCCGCAGAGCCGCCGGGGAAGTGCCACTCTTCGGCGTAGCGCCGCGCCCCGCTAACGAAAGGAATATCGGCCAGGCGGAAGCGCAGCCCCACGCCAGAGGCCTCCGCCATCTCCCAGCCGTGCCCCAGGAGGCTGAAGCCAGTCACATCCGTGGCGGCGTGCGCTCCGTGGCGCACCGCCAGGCGGGAGGCCTCCCGGTTGAGGCGCGTCATCCAGGCGACCGCCTCGCGGACGTGTTCCGGCTCGGCCTTCCCTTTTTTCAGGGCGGTAGTGGTGCAGCCGAAGCCCAGCGGTTTGCTGAGCACGAGGACATCGCCAGGGCGCGCCCCGCGCTTGGAGAGCATCTTATCCGGATGGACGAAGCCGAGCACCATCAAGCCGTACTTGGGTTCTTCGTCCTGGATGGTGTGCCCTCCGGCAATCACTGCCCCGGCCTCGATGACCTTCTCGGCGCTGCCCCGCAGGATGTCCGCCAGCACCCACGCGGGCAGTTTGGGCGGGAAAGCGGAGACGTTGAGGGCCAGGAACGGCTCTCCACCCATGGCGTACACGTCCGAGAGACTGTTGGCCGCGGCAATGGCGCCGTAATCGTAGGGGTCGTCCACCACCGGGGTGAAGAAATCGGTCGTCACCACCAGGGCGCGCTCCTCGTCCAGTTTCCACACCGCGGCGTCATCCGGCGAATCCATGCCGGCCAGCAGTTCAGGGGGAGCATAACCGGCAAAAACGTTTTGAAGGGGACGCAGCACCTGCGCCAGCGTTTCCGCGCTTAATTTGGATGCTCACCCGGCACAGGCGGCGTAACTGGTGAGACGAATCCGGCGTCCTGAGGGAGGGTTTGCGGGCATGAGGGTTCCTCTAAAGAAAACGGCCATGAGAGATTGGGCGCTCATGGCCGCTTTAGGGGGAAAAAGTTAAAAAGGAACGCAAAGACGCCGAGAATGGGTTTGCTGTGTTCGCTCTGCGCCCTTGCGTCTCCGCGTCGAACCTACGGCGTAGTCGGCGAGATGGGTACGGTCGGCGTCACCTCTACGTCTGACTGCTCCATGCCGGGCAGCGGCAGCAGGAAAGGATTGTCGTTGGGTACCAGCATCACCTTGATGCCCGGTGCCAACTGCTGGATGTACTCATAGGTCAGCAAATCGGGGTTCGTCCTGAGCACATCGGCAATCATCTGGAGGGCTTTGGCCTCCGCCTCGGCCTGAATCAGGCGCGCATCGGCGTCGCCCTTGGCGGCAATCACGGCGGCATCGGCCTTGCCCTGTGCAATCTGACGAGCCTGCTCGGCTTCCTGCTTCTTCTGCTCCACCACGAACTTGGCCTGCTGGGCCTGCTGTTCGGCAATCTGCTTTTGCTCCACCGAAGCGGCGTATTCCGGCGAGAAGGTGATGTTGCGGAGGATGAAATCGTCCAGAATCAGGCCGTTCTCTTCCAGTTTGCGCTCCATCTCAGCCCGAATCTCCTGCGTCATCTCCAAGCGGCGGGTGCTGACCACCTCATCCACGCGGTACTGCGAGACGATATCGCGGATGATACCGCGCGCCAGCGGACGCACCAGGTCGTCGGCGTAACGTTTCTGCCAGTTGATGTGTACCTGCACCACTTTGGCGGGGTCCACCTTGAAGAGTACCGAGGCATCCATGAAAATTTCCTGCCCGTCGGCGGTGCGCGCGGCTACCGAATCGTTCCCTTGCACCTGTCCCTCGGAGACCGTGCCGGACATGGTGTACGTCTGCTTGGCGATGCTGTAGAACTCCACCCGCTCGAAGAAGGGGATAATCCAGCGCAGGCCGGGTTCCAGGGCCTGCTTGCGGTACCCGTCGGGGGCCAGCGCCGAAATCACCACCCCGCGCTGGTTCGGCTCGATGAAGACAATCCCCGCGCTGAGAGTGGTCAGGACTCCCGCCAGCACCAGCGCGCCAATCATCACCGAAGTCAGCCCCTTGACGGGCTGCTTGCGCCCGGCGCGTATCACAATCAGCACCAAAATCCCAAAGAAAGCCAGCCACGAAAGGTTGGCGATGGCTTGAATGGCAACGGCAACATTCATCGTTTCTACTCCTTGTGTGTTCCTGCTATGGACAAACGCCGCCCTCTGGACGAAGGCGACAGGGGGGATTATACCCGCATTTGCGTCCAAACCCCCGCCGAACTCATGGTATCATCCTCGCATGACATCTTGGGAAGGACGCATCACGGAACGCGACATCTACGGACGCCTGCGGCTGACCTGCCCCCCGGAGCGGATTCCCGCCCCCGGACAGTACCTGCTGGCCTGGAATCCCGGAGAGACGGACTCCCTTTTGGCGGTTCCCGTTTTCCTCGCAGAACTCGCCGCCCCCGAAGAGCGCGCCGTCTGGCTCGCGCCGGCAACACCCTGTACGGGAAACCCCGGCGAAAAGTTGCACCTGCGCGGCCCGCTGGGGAACGGTTTCCGCCTGCCGCCCGGCGTGCGCCGTCTGGCTGCCTTCGTCCCGCGGCGTCCGCCCTGGAGGGTACTGCCCCTCATCCAGCGCGTCCTCCGGGAGGGCGGGGCGGTTGTCCTTTTCAGCGGAGCGGATACCGCTCATCTGCCGCTCCCCGCCGCCCTGGAAATCCTCCCCCCTGCCGCCTTCCCTGAAACCCTGCGCGCCTGGGCCGATTACTGGGTCGCCGACCTGCCCCTCGAAGACGCCGCCGACATCTCTTCCGTGTTAGGAAGCCCAACCCCGCCCGTCCCCGGCGCGGTGCTGGTGGATACCCCCATGCCCTGCGGCGGCCTCGCCGACTGCGGCGTGTGCGCCCTCTCCATCAACGGCAAGACCATCCTGGCCTGCAAGCAGGGGCCGGTGGTGGAGGTGGAGGGGGGACGGTAGGCGGTGGACGACGGACGGTGGACGGTAGACGACGGACGACGGACCGCTGCCATCAACTCCTAACCTCGCAACTCCTAACCTCGCAACTCCCTAACCCGCAACCC
>DRKV01000032.1 GCA_011051635.1 Chloroflexota bacterium
GGCTTTATCTTTTGCCATCGCGTCATTTCTTATTGTGGTGAGCAATATATTCTATTTGCTCAACCCTCAAAAATACTCTCTCAGTTTGATGGCGTCTATCCCGGTGCTGATATCCGCGCCTCTCCTCCTCTGGGCGTTTTTCACTAAAAATTTCTTTCACTTGCAGCCGATTGCCCATCATCTCTTTTTCCAGCACAATACGGATGCTTGTTTGATGGTCAATGCGAATGAGTTTGTGGTGGAGGCCAATCCCCGCTGGGTTGAGGTGAGTTGCACTCCCCTGAAGGATATTGTCGGAAAACCCCTGGCCACAGTGCTCTCTTCCTCCTGGGATGCGGTGCTAGACTGTATCCGACGTGAAGATTACGCAAGCAGTCAAAAAGTGCGTCTCGCCAAAAGATGCGGTGAGCAGACTATTGTCCTTGATGTCAACATCATTCCTGTTTACGATGAGCAGCACCGGTATGCAGGCGTAGTTATCACGGGGAAAGATGTTACCGAAGAGGAGCGAGCACGCCGCCAACTGGAGATTCAGTTGACCGCTCTGGAATCCATTGCCAGTGGAGTGCTTATCACCGATGCGGAGGGGCGGATTGAATGGGGCAACCGGGCTTTCACCGCCATCACGGGGCACAAATTGGATGATGTACGGGGGAAAAATTTGTTTTCCATGCACGAGGGGTTACCAGACAGGAAGGTACTGTTTGCATGGCAGACAACCAGACCTCCTGAGAAAATGTGGTCTGGCGAGATAAGTAATCACCGCAAAGATGGGGAGACGTACTACGAGCAGTGCACGATTATTCCCCTTGCCAACAGCAGAGGGGAGGTACGTCATCTGGTCATCACTATAGAAGACATCACGGAGCGCAAAAAGAGCACGCTAGCCTTGCAAGCCAATTTGCGCCATATGCATCTTTTATACGAGGTCAGCCAGATAGCCGCTTCGCAGGCCGACCCAGATGTGTTAGCCCGTTCTATCGGGCAGCATGTTCAGGATGCTCTGGATGCACAAGCCCTTTCCGTTGCCTTCTACGATTCAGAGTCGGGGCTCATCACCATCCCTTACTGGAATATGGATGGGAAAGTCATGATTGGGCCAACTTTACGCTATGGCGAGGGTATTACATCGCACGTTATTCGGACCCGTCAGCCGCTCGTCATTGACGAGAACTTTGCCGTCCGCGCTCCAAAATACAACGTGGTGTACGTATCGCCAGATATTTCTGCCAAGACGTGGGCGGCTGTTCCTGTTATTGTCCGGGACGAGGTCATTGGAGTCATCAGCATCCAGGATTACCACCGGGAGCATGCTTTTACCTCCGAACAACTCGATATTCTGACCACAATTGCTTCTACCTTGGGGGTGGCTCTGGCAAATGCCCGTCTGTCCTTCGCTTTACAGAAAGAACTGGAGGAGATGGAGCGCATCAAAAGAGAATTGGAACGCGTCAATAAGCGTTTGCATATCCAGGCCGTGCGCGACCCGCTTACCAACTTGTTCAATCGCCGTTACCTGAATGAGCACCTCGATGGTATGCTCGTCTATCATGGGCATAGTGGCCGTACTCTTTGCGTAGTCATGCTGGATATAGACCATTTCAAGCGCTTCAACGATACCTATGGACATGATGTTGGTGATGTATTGCTTAAAAACCTGGGCAATATCTTGCTGAAACATACTCGCAAGGAAGACATCCCGTGTCGTTATGGGGGAGAAGAGTTTCTGATAGTGCTTTCCAACGTGGATACCGCCCAGGCGATTGAAATTGTGAATAAATGGCGCGATTTATTTGCTGCGATAGCCTGCCAATCCCTGTGCGAACACATGCCTACGCTTTCAGGGGGCATCGCGGCATATCCACTCCATGCAGACAATGGAAATACGCTCCTCTCAAAGGCCGACCAGGCGCTTTATCGCGCCAAGCAAACCGGACGGGACCGGGTGGTGGTCTACGGAGACGATGACGAGGTACTGCCGGAAGGCGTTCAACTCACAGAAGGCGCGTGATGTCCGGATGCCCCCCAGATAACAAAAAGCCCCGCTGTAAAGCGGGACTTCTCTGGCGGAGAGGGTGGGATTCGAACCCACGGAGCCCGAAGGCTCACACGCTCTCCAGGCGTGCGCGTTAGGCCAGACTACGCTACCTCTCCACAAAAAACGCTCAGGTTTTCTCTCCCAAGCGGGCGAAATTATACCACAAGGGGCATACCCCTCAAGGGAGCATTCAGCAATTCCAAATTTGTCGGTAGAACCATCCGCAGATTACGCCGATTGAACGGATTTTTCTTGCTCCATCTGCGTACACCCTGTTACCCCCCATAGACAGACACCTTGCAGGAAGCATCACCTGCCGGCACTGAACGAAATTCCCCTGCTTCGGGGTCGGGATACCACTCCCCTAAAACGCTGAGGGGCAACTGGTATCCCGGCGTAATCTTGTCGGGCAAACTCGCAGAGTCATATTTCCCGCGCACCACTGCATAACCTGGGACGCCGTTGCATTCGGCTTCCAGGAATATCTCAATGCGATATGCGAGCCGCTTTGCAACTGCATCGGATTGAAAGTGAACTATTTCCGGGTAAACAATGACCACTTCATCCGGCTGCAAATCTGACAGCAAAATGTAATCCACTATCTCGGAAAGAGCATAGCGCCCCCTTTCGCCGTATCGACAAACATTCTTTTCCAACAGTACCAAATGTTTGTCTCCTCGCTCATACCCCTCGATACTGTAATTTGTTTCCCCCAGAACCAGGCCGTACACAAATTGCCAATCGGATTCCGAGGGCCAATCTCGCGGAGGCCGGAAACCGATGAGTGTTTCCGGCGCATTCATATCGGGGGAACCGGCGGCAGAA
>DRKV01000033.1 GCA_011051635.1 Chloroflexota bacterium
CCCCAGCCCGACCATGAAATCGCCCAGGATGACGGTATCGCTGACCTCCTCCACGGCCTCCGCCAGGCCGGTGCGGTCCAACGCCAGGGGGACGAAGGCCTGTCGGAAGTGCGGACGTCCCCCCAGGAGGGGTTCTGCCAGTTCAAAGACGCGGCGTTCCAGGGTGTGCTTCAGTCCTCGTCCGTCGCACAGCGGCGTGTGATGGACATCCCGCACCAAAGAGAGAGCCGCCCGCAGGGGGTATTCGCGCCCGTCAAGGCGAATGTAGAGGTCTACCCCGCCGACGCCGAAAGCATCTATCTCGCCATCCAGTTCGGCATACAGGCGGCGCGCTTTCTCCACGTCGCCGTCCGTGCCGATGCGCTCCACCAGGACTTCTTCATCCTTGAAGCGCACCACCACCCGCTTGTCGCGGCGGGAACTTCCCAGACTGACGCTGACTGCTCGTTTCATGTTTCTCCTCCGCCGTACTGGCTGTACGCAGAAGCGCCGAGAGCGGGACCCGCAATCGGCGCTTCTACCTCTTCGGTTTACGCTCTGCCAGAGTTTACCCCATCTTGAAGAAACTGGTCAATTTCATCGCCAGGTTGAGGTCTCCGGAGAGTTTGAGTTTGCCGTCCATGAAGGCTTTCATCCCGTTGATTTTGCCCAGCAGGACGTTCTTGAAATCCTCGGCATCGGCAGTGAGGGTCATTTTGGGATTCTCTGCCACGCCCTCAGCGACGGTACACTTGCCGTCTTTGATGGTGACGATGAAGTCGCCGCCGCCTTCGCCGGTGAGATGGTATTGGATAACGGCCTCTACGCCGACGGCTTTCTCGGGGCGGAAGGCTTTTTCGTGGTTGAAGACAAGTTGTCGCGGGGTGTAGTCGGTCATAGGAAACTCCGAAAGTGTGCAAGTGGGAAAGTATGCAAGTTTGCAAGTGGGCAAGTATACAAGTATGAAAGGGGGCGGTCAGGGCAGGTTCTCGAAGATGCCGGCTGCGCCCATGCCGCCTCCGATGCACATGGTCACCATGCCGAAGTGGACATCGCGGCGCTTCATCTCATAGATGAGTTGGGTGGTGAGTTTGGCGCCGGTGCAGCCCAGGGGGTGACCGAGGGCAATCGCCCCGCCGTTGACGTTGGTGATTTCCTCGTTCAGCCCCAGTTCGCGGATGACGGCCAGAGATTGCGAAGCAAAGGCCTCGTTGAGTTCAATCAGGCCGATGTCGTCGAGGGACATGCCTGTCATTTCCAGCACTTTGGGGACTGCGGCGGTAGGGCCGATACCCATTATCTCCGGCGGGACGCCCGCGGCGGTGAAGGCCACGAAGCGGGCCAGGGGCTTCAAGCCCAGGGCTTCGGCTTTGGCGCGGGACATGATGATGACGCCCGCGGCTCCGTCCGACATCTGGGAGGAGTTGCCCGCCGTGACGGTGCCGCCCTCCTTGAAGACGGCGCGCAGCCGCCCCAGGGCTTCCATGCTGGTGTCGGGGCGCGGCCCCTCGTCGCGGGCAAAGGTGAATTTGCGGGTCACGGGACGGTCGTCCGGGCCGAGTTGGGTGATTTCCACCTCCAGAGGGACAATCTCTTCATCGAAACGCCCGGATTGCACGGCATCCGCAGCCCGCAAATTGCTGCGCAGGGCGAAGGCGTCCTGGTCTTCGCGGCTGATGCCGTATTGCTCGGCCACGTTCTCGGCGGTCAGTCCCATGCTGGTGAAGGCTTCGGGGTACTCCACGGCCAGGGAAGGCGTAGGCGCAAAGTGGAATCCGGTCATGGGAACCAGGCTCATGGATTCGACCCCTCCGGCGATGGCTGCTTCCATCTGGCCGGCCATGATGGCAAAGGCCGCGTGGGCGATGCTCTGCAAGCCGGAGGAACAGAATCGGTTGATGGTCTCGGCAGGCATGGAGACCGGCAGCCCGGCCTCGAAGCCAATCAGACGGGCGATGTTCATGCCTTGCTGCCCTTCGGGGAAGGCGCAACCCATAATCAGGTCGTCCAGTTCGTTGGGGTCCAAGTCGCCTGCGCGTTTGAGCAGGTCGCGGATAACGGCAGCAGCCATCGTTTCGGGGCGCGTAGTTGCCAACGAGCCGCGCCGGGCCTTGCCGACAGCCGTCCGCGCCGCCGCAACGATGACGGGTTCGCGGGAAGTTGGGATGGTCATGGAACGCTCCTTGTGGAGGGTAGGGAGTTAGGGGTTAGGGGGTTAGGAATTAGGGGGTTAGGGGTTGCGGGTTAGGGGGGTGCGAGGTCAGGTGCGAAGTTTGCGTTTGTGGGCTGCGATGGTGCCGACCAGGGAGGCGATGAGTTTGTTGAGTACGTCCAGGCGGCGGGTGAGGAGGTCTGCGGGCAGGGCGTGGCGGGCACGGAAGTACCAGCCCTGAGTCTCGCGGGCTTCGCCCAGGGCGATTTGCATGATGCGGAGATAATCACGCGTTCCTACGCCGCGTCCGTAAGCCTCTTCCATGTTGGCGCAGATGCTCCCGGCGCTGCGTACCAGTTGCGAGACGATTTCGCGGGCGCGAAAGTCGCTTTTCAGGAGGAGACTGTCCAACCAGACAAGGTCGTACAGGTACATGGCCTGCCGGTAGTATTCCGAGCGCCACAGCGCGTCCCGGCGCAAACGCTCCGGCACTTCCTGAAGCCACGTCGAGAAAGATTTTTCCTCCTCCATCACGCCACCTCCGCAACTTCGCAACCCGCAACTTCGCAACCCTCAATTCCGCAGCGGTTTTCCGGTTTCCAGGAGATGCTGCATCCGCTCCTGGGTCTTTTCGTTGTGGCACAGTTCCAGGAAGGCTTCGCGCTCCAGGTCGAGGAAGTATTGCTCGTCTACCCAGGCGGGCTTGCTGAGGTCGCCGCCGGTCATCACGAAGGAAAGTTTCTCCGCAATCACGGATTCGTACTCGGTGATTTGGCGGGCTTCCTTGAACATGTAGATGCCGACCCGCAGGGCTGCCAGAGCGTCGCGCCCGGCGGCGTACATCTTCTCCGGCACGGGCGGAGCGTAACCGGTGGCCGCCATGTGGAGCACCTCGCGCTTAGCCTCCGCAATCAGGTGGTCGCGGTTGAAAACGATGCGGTCTGCGGGGGTCAGGATGCCCATCTCGCGGGCTTCCTGGGCGCTGGTCGCCACCTTCGCCATGCCCACCTGCTCGAAAATGCGCTGCAAGAAAGGCAGGGGGTCGGCGTTCTTCGTCTGCATGGGCGGATTGAGGATGCGGCGCACCATTTCTTTCGTGCCGCCCCCGGCGGGGATGACCCCTGCGCCGACTTCCACCAGACCGGTATACAGTTCCGCCGCGGCCACGACCCGGCTGGCGTGCATCGTGATTTCCGTGCCGCCGCCCAGCGTCAGGCCGGCAGGCGCGGCCACAATTGGCTTGGGGAAGTAGCGCATCCGCATGTTGAGGCCCTGCAACTTGCGGATGGCCTCATCCAGTTGCTCCCACTGCCCCATCTTGGAAGCCATGACCACCATGAAAAGGTTGGCCCCGGCGCTGAAGTTGTCGGCATCGTTGCCGATGACCAGCCCCTCGAATTCCGTCTCGGCGCGGTTCATAGCCTCGATGAGCATGTTGAAGATGTCGTCGTCGAGGGCGTTCATCTTGGTGTGGAACTCCACCGCGGCCACGCCGTCGCCCAAATCCACCAGGGCTGCGCCCGGATTTTCGGCAATCACCTTTCCGGCGGCTTTCTCCTCGCGGATGAGGATGATGTTGGCGGAACGCTTCAGGGGGCGGTACGCTTTTTCGGAGGGAGCGTACACCCCTACTTTGCGGCTGCCCTCGTACTCATAAAAGGAAGAGAAGCCCTCGGAGAGCATCTCCTCCACCCAGGGAGCGGGGGCGAAGCCCGCTTCCCGCATCTTTTGGGCGGCTTGCGCTACCCCAAGCATATCCCAGATTTCGAAAGGCCCGGCCTCGTGGGCGAAGCCCCAGCGCATGGCGTCGTCAATCGGTTTGGGGGTATCGGCAATTTCCGGGATAACGGAGGAGGCGTAGGCCAGCGACTGGTAGGTGAGAGCGCGCACCAGCGCTCCGACCCGGTCTTCGGCGGCCAGGAGGAACTTGAGGCGCTCGCCCAGGTCTTCGATTTTGCGCGCCTTGCCAATCGTCTCGAAGCGCGGCTTCTGGGGCGGCTCGTGCTGACGGGTTTGCAGGTTGAGCGGCCAGAACTGCTTCTTGCCGTCCTTTTTGACCTGCTTGTAGAAGCCCACTTTGGTCTTGTTGCCCAGCCAGCCTTGCTCAATCATGAAGTGAATCAGGCCGTTGGCGGCCTCGGATTGGAGATAGGGCATCGCCATCTTGTCGTGGGGGATGGCCTGCGCCAGATTGCGCCCCACATGCTCCCAGATGTCAATCCCCACCAGGTCAATCAGGCGGAAGGTGGCCGTTTTGGGGTTGCCAATCAGCGGCCCGGTGATGGCGTCCACTTCCTCGACGGTGTAGCCGTTTTCGAGGATGTAGTGCAGGGCAAACGCGCCGCTGCCGAAAGCCATCCGGTTGCCGATGAAGTTGGGGGTGTCTTTGCAGGGGACGATTCCCTTCCCCAGACGGTACTCGCCGAAATGGGAGATGAACGCCACCACTTCGGGGAGGGTATCCTGGGTGGGAATGATTTCCAGGAGTTTGAGATAGCGGGGCGGATTGAAAAAGTGCGTCCCCAGGAAGTGCTGCCGGAAGCCCTCCGAGCGGCCTTCGGCGATGGAACCCAGCGGGATGCCGGAGGTATTGGAGGAGACAATCGTGTGCGGCTCCCGCAGGGCGTCCAGGCGCTCCATCAGGGAACGCTTGATTTCCAGATTCTCGATGATGACCTCAATGACCCAGTCGGCGCCGCGCATGGCGTCTTCCAGGTCGTCTTCCAGGTTGCCCACGGTAATCAGGCGGGCGCGCTCCTTGCTCATGAAACTGGCCGGACGGGATTTGAGGGCGCGTTCCAGGCCGGCCTGCACGATGCTGTTGCGCACCTGCGGGTCTTCCAGGGTGAGGCCTTTGGCTTCCTGCTCCGGGGTGAGTTGCCGGGGCACGATATCCAGCAGCGTGACCGGGACGCCGGCGTTGGCGAGGTGGGCGGCAATCGCCGCTCCCATCGTGCCTGCGCCGATGACCACGGCTTTGTGAACTTTGTATTTCATGGTGCCTCCTGTGAGGGTACAGGGTACAGCGTACAAGGTGCGTCGCACATCGCACCCCGCGCGCCGCACATCTAATACAAGAACATCGGCTTTCCGAGCACGTCCCGCACTTTGGGGCGGTACTGCTCGGTGTCGTAGTAAGCGGTTACGTCCAGGGTTTTCTTGCCCGAGACGACCATTTCCAGCGGGACGGTGGTGTAGATGCCCTGCTGCAAGGCCACCATGCGCCCGGTGTGCCCCATGGCGACCTGGTCGAGGGCCAGGTTGCCGAAGGAGCGCGCCACCATGCGGTCGAGGGCGTCCGGCGCACCGGAGCGCATCAGGTAGGCGGGCTGCAAGTACATGGTGTGCAGGCCGGTGTGAATCTTGATGGCCTCAGCGACCAGAAGACCGATGCCGCCCAGTTTGCGGTGTCCGTAAGCATCGGCCTCGCCGCGCTCGATGATTTCGCCGCCCAGCACAGTAGCCCCTTCGGAGATGGTCATCAGGGCGTAGCGGGAGGGGTTGCGCTCCCGGTCGGCTACCAGGAAATCAATCAAGCGCTGCATGTCGAAGGGCACTTCGGAGATGATGGCGCGGTCTACGTCGGCCAGGTACGCCGCGAAAAGGGAAGTCTCCCCGGAGTTGCGCCCGAAGAGTTCCACAATCCCGATGCGCTCGTGAGAACCCACCGATGTGCGCAGGGAGGTGATGGCGTCAATGGAGCGCGACACGGCGGTGGAGAACCCAATGCAGTAGTCGGTGCCGAAAACGTCGTTGTCCATCGTCTTGGGGATGGCGACTACCTGAAAGCCCTCCTTGTGCAGGCGGGCGGCGTAACTGAGGGTGTCGTCGCCGCCGATGGCAATCAGGGCGTCCAGTTCCAGGTGTTCCAGCACTTTGAGGGCGTGGGGAGTAACGTCCACCGTGCCCCTGCCGGTGGGGCGGCGGTCGCTTTCGGCGATGTGGGCGGGCACGTCCTCCGGACGGACGTTGGCGGGATTGGTGCGCGATGTGTGCAGGGTGGTTCCGCCGGTGCGGTCAATCGTGCGGACGCGCTCCGGGGTCAACGGTTCGACGGAATCCTTGAGCGTCTCGGGGTCTTCGGGGTTGATGGCGACTACGGAAAGCCAGCCGCGCCGCAGTCCGATGACTTCGATATCGTGGTCCTGGGCGCGAGTGACGACGGCCTTGATGGCAACGTTCAGGCCGGGCACGTCGCCGCCTCCGGTGAGGATGCCGATTCTGCGTTTGCTCATGGGCCGTGTCTCCTTTGCGTTTTCCTCACCCCCGGCCCCTCTCCCATGTGGGAGAGGGGAGTCCGAGCCTGGACGGGGTTGAGGGTTTCTGAAACCTGTCAGGTCTGAGGGTTGAGGTTTGTCAGCGCAACTGGCTGCCGCGGTAGCCGAGCACGTTGCGGGCTACCACCAGCCGGTTGATTTGCCCGGTGCCTTCGTAGATGTCGGTAATTTTGGCGTCGCGGAACCACTTCTCGAAGAAATACTGCCGCGAGTAGCCCAGCGGTCCCATCAACTCCACGGCGCGCTGGGTGATTTTGGTGACCACGTCGCCGGCCCGCAACTTGGACATGGAGGCTTCCAGCGGGTTGTGCTTGCGGTTGTCGGCCATCCATACGGCCTTGATGACCAGCAGCCAGGCCGAGCGCAGCATGACCTCCATATCGATGATTTCGCGCTCTATGGCGGTCAGTTTGTTGCGCGGCAGGCCGTAGCGGATTTCGATGCCCTCCTGGGCGAGCATTTCCTTGAGCAACTCCAACGTGGCGCGGGCCACTCCCACACCGGTAGCCGCCACAAGGGGGCGGGTGGCATCGAAGGTTGCCATGGCCCTCTTGAAGCCTTTGGTGGTCTTCTTCTTGATGACTTCCGGGCTGCCCAGGATGTGGTCGTAGGGGACGCGGGCATCTTGCAGCACGATGGCTGCCGTATCGCTGACCCGAATGCCCATTTTGTGTTCCAACTTGGTGACCTTGACGCCCGATGTACCGGCTTCCACCACGAAGGGGCGCATCCCGGCGTGGCCGGCCTCGGGGTCAATCGTCGCCCACACGACCACGAAGCCATCGCTGAGTTCCAGCGCCTTGTGCCCGGCGGTGACGAAGATTTTCTCGCCGTTGAGCACCCATTCGTTGGTCTCCGGGTCGAGCACTGCCGTGGTGCGGATGGCGGAGGTATCCGAGCCGCAGTGGGGTTCGGTCATCGCCATGGCCGCGAAGGTGGGCTTTTCGCCCTTGAAGCGCGCCAGGAACTTGGCTTTCTGCTCCGGCGTACCGGCGGCCTCCACCGCGGCGGCCCCCAGCCCGCCGCCCGGCGTGACCAGGTACATCCCGACATCGCCCCAGGAGAGCATTTCCAGCATGAAGGCCAGGGACTGGTAGCCAATCGGGGGGTACTTCTTCTTCTCGTCGGAAGACTTCTTCTCTTTGGGGGCCAGCGAACCCGCCCCGGTCTGCCGCATCGCCATGTGCATGAAGTTGATGTAATCCCACGGTACTTCGTGTTCGTGCTCGTCGAAGTAGCGGGAAACGGGACGCATCATGTTCTCGGCCACCGTCTGCAGGGCGACCATCTGTTTTTCAATCGGTTTGGGGGTGGAAAAATCAATCATTGCTGCCTCCTAAATCATCGCCATGCCCAACAGGTTGGCAATCCCGCGCCCGTTGCGCATCCACATTTCGACAGGGTATTCCCGGATATAGCCGTGGCCGCCCAAAATCTGCACCGCCCGGTCGGTGACCATCATCGCCATGTCCATCGCGCCGGTGTACGCCAGGTAGGCCTGCTTGAAGGCCTCGGGATGGTCGTTGTCCACCATCCAGGCCGCCTCCCAGGTGAGCAGGCGGATGGCCTCGATTTCGGTTGCCATCTCGGCCAGCATGAAGGCGATAGCCTGCTTTTGAGCGACCTTGACCCCGAAGACTTCGCGCTCTTTGGCGTAATCCCGCGAGTATTCGAAGGCGGCCTTCGCCACCCCGAGGCCGATAGCGGCCATCCCCAGGCGGGCGGAGGTGATGACGGGGGCAAAATCGTGCCCTTCGGGGCCTCCGAGCCGGTTCCCGGCGGGGATGCGCACACCTTCGAAGGTCACGGAGTAGTTGGGGAGGGCGTTGATACCCAGCAGTTTGCTGCGCTCCCCGATGGTGATGCCCTCCAGTTCCGCGGGCACGATGAAGCCCTGAGTCTGCCCGTCCAGGCTGGCATAGACGATGAAGGCTTCGGCGCCCTCCGCAAAGGGGACGTAGATTTTTTCGCCGTTGATGACGTAGGTATCGCCTTCTTGCACGGCGGTGGTGCGCAGGTCGCCGGGGTCGAAATCGAAGTGCGGCTCAATCAGGGCCGCGGTGTAGGGCTGCCATTCGGCCTCCACCAGCGGGGGCAGGTAGGATTGCTTCTGGTCTTCGTTCCCGGCCAGGAGGATGGGCAAGGCGAACAGGGAAGGGGTCATCACGGCCATGGCGGCAGCCATGTCACCCCAGGCCAGTTCTTCCATCGCCAGCACCCCGGTTAGGGCGGAGTAGTCTCCAAATCCGCCGTACTCTTCGGGGACCGAGGCCTGCAAAACGCCGAGTTCCCAGCCTTTCTCAATCAGGTCGGGGGAGTAGTCATCTCCCTCCTCGGCGTCGCGCGCCACGGGGCGGACGTCATTCTCCGCAAAGCGTTTCACGACGTCAATCAGCATTTGTTGCTCTTCAGATGGTTCAAAAGCGTACATAGGGCAATCCTCCAGAGATTTGGTGGGTTGGCGGGTTGGTTCAGATGGTTTCCGGCAGGGGGATGGCAGGAGTTTGGCGGCGGTAACGCAGGGGTTGGGGGGAGAAATCTTTGCTGAGGGTGGAAAGATTGGCGATGCACAGGTAGCCGCGCTGGTAAAGATACTCCACGTGGGCGCCGGTTTCCTCCAGCGCCAGAAGGATGTGGTAGCCTTTCACCGCCCCGAACAAGGCTTTGGAAATCTCGGCGATGGTGTGGGGTTCCTCCAGCAGGTCCAGCACGGTTTGCAGGCGGCTCCGGTGCAGGGCGCGGATGCTGGCAATGCGGGCGGGGATGTCCTCAATCGGCTCCCGGTGTCCCCCCAGCAGCAGGCGGGTGCCGCCCAGCCACTGCTCGGCCTCTCCCAGGGAGTGCAGGTAGTGCCCCAGGCCGGTGTAGAAGGTCAGTTGTTCGGGGGCCTGGTGAGGGCTGATGTCGTCGAGGATATGGTCGCCGCCGAAGGCCACGTCGTCCACGCGGATGATGACGTGTCCCGGCGCGTGCCCCGGCACGTGGAGCATCTCGAAAGGCCCCAGGCGCATTCCGGCAGCCCCGAAAGTGAAATCCACGCCCTGGGAGCGGTAAAGTTGCTTGACGAAGAGGTACATCTCCATCAGTTGCTCCCGGCGCTCCTCCCGCACGCCGGCCTCGATGAGGAAGCCGTTGAGATGGTGCGCCACCCAGGCGAGGCGCTCTTCGTAGTTGGTGAGGACGCGGCGGTCCAGTTCGTGGATGCCCACGGGGGCGGCGGTGCGCTCCCGGAGATGCGGCAGCCCCCCAAAGTGGTCTATGTGCCCGTGGGTTATCAGGATGTGGGTCAACCCTTCGGGGAGCGGCACGCCCCCCAAAAGGGAGGCCGCTTCCCGGAGGCCTTCTTCCAAATCCCGATTGCACTCCCCGAAGCCGGAGCCGGTGTCAATCAGGATGCGGTATGCGTCTTTGTAAACAACGTAGGCGTAGGAGAGCAGGCCGGGGAAAGCGCGCAGGGGCAGGCGGGCGATGCGCGCCCCTCCCGATGAGGTGAAGAGACGGACCCCGCCAGGCTCGCTATCCATGCGGCGACTCCCGTGTGAGCAGCCCGGAGAGGAACAACTCGGCGAAATCGGCGGCGATGGACTGCATGGAGAGCGGTCCATCCGGGCGATACCAGAAGATAGACCAGTTCATCACGCCCAGGAGGGCGCGGGCGGCCAGGGCGCTGTCGGTGCAGACTGCGGCGAAAACCCCGCTGCGGATGCCGTCGTCAATCAGGGCGCGCCAGATGCGCTCGAAGCGGTCCCGGCGGGGGATGTGGCGTTCCAGGTATTCCGGTTTGAGAGAGCGGTATTCGAGGAGCAGAACGGAGGCCAGTTCCCGGTTTTCCCCCAGGGTTTGCATGTAGGTGAGGATGGCTTGACGGAGTTTCTCGTCGGGCGGCAGCGGGCGGGCGACGACTTCTTCCAGACGCTCGATGAGCACGTCGAGGGCCTGGTCGAGCAGGGCCAGCAAAATCTCCTGCTTGCTGGAGATGTGATGGTAGAGACTGGCCTTTTGCAGGTGGACGGCGTTGGCGATATCCTGCATGGAAGCCGCGTGGTAACCTTTGGTGCTGAAAATCTGGGCGGCGGCCTCCAAAATCTGGTCTTTGTTCATTGTAGGGGAAGCGGTTCCTCCTTGACCGATGCTTCGGGGACGCAGACGGCGCTGGTGGATGCCGATTTGCGCTGGTGAATCGGTCGGTGTCTATTCGGTTTAGCCGGGCGACTAAAGTCGCGGCAACATCTGCGAAGTCGCCCTTCGGCGGCTGGAATCCAACGATTCGTGTCTATTCGTGCAAATTCGTGGACCTGTTCGGGGACAGTCTACCGACCGTTCGGTCGGGAAAAGCATATCAAAAAACGGGGCGGGGGTCAAGAGGAACCGGTTTCGTGATTTTTGACACAATGCGTCAATGTTGCCCTTCCTTGTCGGAAGGCGGGGGTGGTGCTACACTTTGGGAAGATTCGCACGACCATCATCTGCCCGATTTGGAGGCTCTATGAACAAGAAACGCATCACGATTGGATTGCCCCGCATTCACGAGGAGCCGGGGGAACGGCGGGATTTTCTCCCCGGTTTCGTGGCTGCTCTGGTGCAATACGATGCCGCCGTCGTCCTGGAGG
>DRKV01000034.1 GCA_011051635.1 Chloroflexota bacterium
CACCTCATCATCTCCCCGCCTCATCATCCCGTCATTTCATCACCCCCTCACCCCCGCCATGAGAATTGCTCAACCCCTCGCCTTTACCCCTGACAACATCCGTGCGAAACTGGCACAGGCCCCCCAACCCGGAGAAATCAATCCCTTTCCCGCCAGCATCTTGAGCGCCTCACCGCGCCCCGCCGCTGTCCTGGTTCCCATCCTGCAAAAGCCGGATGGCTGGCACTTGCTCTACATCCGCCGCACGCGTGTGGAGCGCGACGTACACAGCGGACAGGTAGCCTTCCCCGGCGGGAGCAGCGAACCCGCGGACAGCAGCCCGCGCCAGACCGCCTTGCGGGAGGCCGGCGAAGAAATCGGCCTGCCCATCTACCGCACGGAGGTCTTGGGCTGCCTGCCGCGCTTCCGCACCATCAGCAATTACATCGTCACGCCGGTGGTGGCCCACATTCCCTGGCCCTTCGAGATACGCCTTTCGCGAGGCGAAGTCAGCCGCGTCTTCACCATCCCGCTGGACTGGCTGGCTGCCCCCTCCAACCGCGAGGTACGCCGCCGGGTGCTGGTGGACGGACGCACCATCCCGGTGGTCTACTTCCGTCCTTACGACGGTGAGGTCGTGTGGGGCGCAACGGCGCGCATCACCCTGGCCTTCTTGCAGCAAGCGGGCCTGGCCTGAACTTTTGACAAGCCCTCCCAGCCGTGATAAACTCAACGGCGCGGCCTGGTTGGGTCTTTGTGCCTGACCGGGTTTTTTGTGCGCCTGCACGCCTGGCTTGACGAATTTCGGAGAGAAAGCGGCATCGTGATGCCACACGCAAAAAATACCTGCGTGTCAACTCATATCAATTCATGGAACTATGAGAACTGTATTCTGGGATGAGAACCGCGACGCGCTGTGCATGATTGACCAGCGCTTGCTACCGGCCAAATTCGAACTGGCCTGTTACACCGATTACCGCGCCGTAGCGCAAGCCATCACCGAGATGGTGGTGCGCGGCGCGCCCGCCATCGGGGCCGCGGCAGCCTTCGGGTTAGCGCTGGCCGCCCGTCAATCGCGCGCCGGCACCCCCGAGGGGCTGCTGGCAGACCTGCGGGAAGCGGCATCCACTTTAGGGGCGGCGCGCCCTACGGCGGTCAATCTCCATTGGGCTTTGCGCCGCATCCTGAAAACTGCCAGTGAATACCCCGGTCCGGCGGAGAAACTCCGTCAGGTGGTGATGGCCGAAGCGCAGCGCATCGCCGATGAGGACGTGGAAATCAACAAGCGCATGGCGCGCTACGGGGCGGAACTCATCGCGGACGGCGATACCATCATCCATCACTGCAATACCGGGGCGCTGGCGACCGTGGATTGGGGCACGGCGCTGGGCGTCATCCGCACGGCGCACGAGCAGGGCAAGCGCATCCACGTCCTGGTGGATGAGACCCGCCCGCGGCTGCAAGGCTCCCGCCTGACGGCCTGGGAGTTGCAGCAGTACGGCATCCCCTTCGACATCATCAGCGACAACGCCGCGGGCTACTTCCTGCGTACCGGGCAGGCTCACAAGGTCTTCTTCGGGGCCGACCGGGTGGCCGCCAACGGGGATGTCGCCAACAAAATCGGCACGTACATGCTGGCGCTGGCGGCGCGGGATAACGGCGTACCCGCCTACGCCGTGGTGCCCACCTCCACAATTGACCTTTCGCTGGACAGCGGCAAGCAAATTCCCATCGAAGAGCGCGACCCGGCAGAAGTGCTCAACATCCGGCGGGACGGGCAACCGCTCTCGCCGCCGGGGGCCACCGCCCGTAACCCGGCCTTCGATGTCACCCCCAACCGCCTGATTAGCGCGATTGTCACCGAAAACGGCGTGGTGTATCCGCCTTTCGAAGACGGCTTGCGCGAGGTAACGGGGTGATTGGGTTACGGGGTAACTGGGTAACTGGGTGACGGGGTCACGGGTTTCCCAGTCCCTTACCCAGTCACCTAATTACCCAATCACCTACTCACCCAGTCACCTAATCACCCACTCACCCTCCCCACCATGAACCAGCAAATCGTCCTCACCGGCTCCGTAGCCTACGACTACCTGATGACCTTCCCCGGCCTGTTCCGGGAACTCATCCTGCCCGACCGGCTGGAATCCATCAGCCTGTCCTTCCTGGTGGAAGACATGACCCGGCAGCGGGGCGGCGTCGCCCCCAACATCGCCTACACCCTGGCGCTGCTGGGTGGACGCCCCAAACTGATGGCAACCGTGGGCGAAGACTTCGCCGAATACCGCGCCTGGCTCGAAGCGCGGGGCGTGGATACCTCCCTGGCGCGGGTCGTGCCCGGCAAGTTCACCGCCTCCTTCTTCGCCACCACCGACCGCTCCAACGCCCAGATTGCCAGTTTCTACCCCGGCGCAATGGCGCACGCCGCCGAACTCTCCTTCCGGGAACTGGATTCCCCGCCCGACCTGGCGGTCATCTCTCCCAACGACCCCGGCGCGATGACCGCCTACGCCGCCGAGTGCCGCGACCTGGGCATTCCCTACCTGTACGACCCCAGCCAGCAGGTGCTGCGCCTGGAGGGCGAGGAAATCCGGCGGGATATGGCCGGAGCGCACTTCTTGTTCGTCAACGACTACGAATACGGGCTGATTGAGAAGAAGACCGGCCTGAATTTGGAGAACATCCTGACCCTGGTGCATGTCCTCGTCGTGACCCGCGGGGAACGCGGCACCGATATTTACACCGATGGGAGGAAGGTTCACGTGCCCGTCTACCCCCCGGAGCGGATTCTCGACCCCACGGGAGTGGGCGACGCTTTTCGGGGCGGCTTCCTGGCTGGATGGGTGCGCGGCTTCCCCCTGGAATTGTGCGGCAAGATGGGCGCCCTGGCCGCCACCTATTGCCTGGAGCAAACCGGAACCCAAAATCACGCCTACACCCGTCAGGAATTCGTCCGGCGCTTCCGCCAGACCTTCGACGACGACGGCCTGCTGGATGCCCTCCTGGAGGACGAAGAGTAACCGACCGGGAAACTCGCTCTTCCCCCTTCCCGGCCTTCCCCCCGAGGGGCGATTCTCCCCCCTCGGGGGGAAGATGTCCGCAGGACAGAGGGGGGGACGCGTCAGTTAATTTTGACCACTACCAACTACCTGTCGTACATCAAGACATCGTGCCGGGAAAAAGCACATTAACAACCGAAGAAACCCTCAAGACATCGTGCCAAGGGCGGGCCAGGCGAGCGACCTTGGCGAGAAAAGAAGATGTCCAGCGGGCAGGCTTTTCTGGACGAGATAGAACCGGTTCAGAGAGGGGAAAGTCGTGGACAGCCAAACGTTTCCGATGGGGTGTATCCGGAGCAGCGTCAAAGACGAGCAACTTTGCGCCCGACTTACGGAGAACAAGGGTTGCCCATACCCCTTGTCCGGGTTTGGCGTGAGGCACATCCCAGGAAACGTTGAGGAGGGAGATGGTGTTGTCGTCCAGCACTTTGCGCATGAAATGCACTTTGCCCTCATAGAGAGGGCGTTTCTGGGAAGCGGGCTGGATGTAGCCAGGGGTGCGGCGAGGCTGTCCATGTACGGTCGCAGGGGATTGTTCCTGCAAACGGCTGTGTGGCCTTTGTCGGTAGAGGGCAAAGAAGCGTTCGGCCTGGTGTTGCACGATGGAAAGGTCGCTGAGGTAGGTGTCTTCCCAAACGTGCCGGTTGTAATCCTGGTGGAAGCGTTCTACAAAGCCGTTGCTTTCGGGGTTGCGGATGGGGGAGAAGACCAGTTCTGTACCCACCAGGAGGGCCAGGCGAACCACTTTCCCCAATACGTAGGGGTGCGTAAAGCCTCCGCTGAAGCAGCCCTCGTTGTCGACCTGGGTGTACTTGGGAATTCCCAATTCCGCCCAGACCCTCAGCAGGAATGCCGCAGCATCCACTGAACGGCGTTGGGCATAGGCCCTCCCGCTTGGATAGCGAGACACCACGTCAATCGCATTGAAACAGGCCGCCCGCTTCCCCCCTTGCAAGTAGTGCGGGACAATATCAACCTGAATATGTTCCTGAGGTTGGGAAGCCTGTAAGTGTGGATAGTGTACGTTGGATGGCTTGCTGGGCTGGTAGGGACGCGTCATTCCTGCTTCCTGGAGCACGCGTTCAATAGATGCCTTGCTTGGCAAAGGCTGGACGCCTTGCTCCTTCAATCGGGTGCGGACAGCCTGCCCGCCAACATACTTCAACTTTGTGCCGCTGGCTGCTTCGGCTTCCAGTGCGCTGCGGGCTGTCCGAATGGCTTGCCTTTGGGCTTCCGTCATCCGCCGGGGCGAGTGGTGTGGACGGCGAGAACGGTCTTGCAACCCCGCCCACCCTTCCGTTTCGTAGCGGGCCCGCCATTTGCGTACCCAGCGTTCACTTCTTCCCAGCGTTGCCGCAACTTCCTCTACGCTTTGGCCTGCACGGAGAAGATGTATCGCACTTTGCCGTTCTGTTATCAGGGTCATTTGCCACCTCCTGCCTTGGTGGCTCTATTAAACCCCAGTTCCGGAACGATGTCTTGAGGTTTCGGTTGTTAATGTGCGGAACGATGTCTTGAGGCATCACAATTAGCATCTGGTAACTCCATTTCTGGGCGTATGCCGCCCAACGGGGGGGATGGGCGGAGAAGAACCCATCCCCCACTCGGATGCCGCCGTGCCGTCTATGACCGGGGGAGAACGGCCACGGGTGGGTTAGGTCCGTCGCGCACACGGCAGCGATTGGTGTCGTCGCCGCTCTGCCGCTGTACCGCTGTGACCGCCGCTACCGGGATTTCTCCCGCTTCCCCGGCCTGCCGGAGTGGTGAGCGTTGCTCCCGACATCACCGTGCGGGGGGCCTGCCCGCGGGCGGAGTATCGGCCTGGCGCACAGAGCAGCATTTGTTCGTGTCGGGAGGAGTATAGCAGAGACATAAGGGACTGTCAACACCCTTATATCTACCGCAAATAAAAAAGCAGCCAGATGGCTGCCTCATTGCCCAGATGAGTTATACCTAGCTCGCTTCTATCTCTTTTTGCATTCGGCGATATTTTGATAGTGCTGGATGTTTGAGCAAATAGGGCCTTCCCGCATCATCCAGTAGGGGTACACCAAAGCGGACTCCAAGGGATTTCCGCACAGCATGAACAGCAGCGCAATAAGCAACATCTGCCTCGTTTATCTCGGCACGGTAGCCGCTTTTCAGCACCTTGATATACCCTTTCTTCACCCAATCCCAGATGGACACACGGGAAATCGTGATGTTGTGCTTTGCCCCATACTTCTTTGCCGCTTCACTGACCGTAATCCCTTGCCCCTCCAGGTGCTTGAAATCCTCCCGCCTGATGGCGGCCAGTTGCGCGTTGATGTCGTCACCG
>DRKV01000035.1 GCA_011051635.1 Chloroflexota bacterium
GGGGGCGGAGCGTCCGGGGCGGCGTCCAGCCAGGTCAGAGCGGCGGTTTCCCCCTCCAGGCGGTAGACGCCCCGCGGCAGGATGAATTCGGCGGCGGGGAAGGCCTCCCACTCGCGGGAGGCGGGACGGGCGGGGTCGAAGGTCATCCCACCGAAGAAGGGGAGAGAGGCCAGTTCGGGCGGCAGGGCGGCCAGTTGGGCGGCGATTTCGTCTGCGTTTGCGCCTTGCAGAGCGGCGGCGGTCCCCCAGCCGAGCAGGGCGCGTTCCCCGTCGAGCCACAGCCAGCGCGGCAAACCGCGCAGACCGCGCAGCAGGGAGAAGATGTCGTGCCGCGGGGCGGGGGCCTCCCGGACGTACAGGCGCAGGATTGCGGGCGCGAGGAGGGTCACGCTTCTTCCTCCTCGGCGGCCTCGAAGGCGATACTGCGGAGCAGCATAGCGCGCAGGGTGGGCAGCAGACGCTCCGGCGCGGGCTGACCGGTCTGAATCCAGCGCATGACCAGTTCGTTGATAGCCCCGACCCACACCAGAGCGGCGATTTCGGTGTCCAGCGGGGGGATGTCGCCGTCGGCGATGGCTTCATCCAGGTGGGTTTGAATCAGGCGGGCGAAGCGGTCGAGGATGGCGCGGCGCTTTTCCTCGAAACGCTGTCCCAGCCCGACGGCCTGCACGAGGAAGATTT
The DNA here is from genome assembly GCA_011051635.1 of Chloroflexota bacterium. Lineage (GTDB taxonomy): Bacteria > Chloroflexota > Anaerolineae > Anaerolineales > DRKV01 > DRKV01. The sequence continues at coordinate 682 of DRKV01000035.1, forward strand.
TCGCCAGTTGGCGGTACTCGCCGAAGACGCCCAGTCCGGCTTCCAGAGCGGCCTCCACGCGGCGCATCCCGCCCTGTTCGGCGGCGATGGCCTCGGCCAGGCGGGTCTCCAGTTTCTCGGCGAAGGCATCAATCAGGGCCAGGAAAAGTTGCTCCTTGCCCGGAAAATGAAAATACACCGCCCCTTTGGACGAATGGGCCTCGGCCACGATGTCGTCCATGCGGGCGGTGTGATAGCCTTTTTGGGAAAAGACGGTGATAGCAGCGGAAAGGATGCGTTCGCGGGTGCTTTCAGACATGGCGGCTCCTTGTTACCAGACCGACTGGTCAGTCTAGCGCGAAGGATACCGCAGGGGGGAGAGGGTGTCAAGTTTGGGTAGCCACCACGCTCACCCGCGCCACGTGCAGGCGGATGTGAATCTCGGTTTGCAGGGGGTGCAGTTCGCCATCCGTGTGCAGGTAAACCGGTTCGGGGCAGGCGACGCGCATCTCCCGAAAGCGCCCGGCGCAGGTCAGGGAACTTTCCCCCAGGTTGTTGTCCGGCTGCAAGGCCTTCTGGAGATGGCGCACGGCCTGCCAGCGGGTGGGCAGATGTCCGAAGATGAAATCCAGGTAGCCGTCCGAGGGGTCGGCCTCGGGGGTGAGGAAGAAGCCGCCGGTGCGCCTCCCGTTGCCGATGCTCACCAGCGAGATAGGGCCGTGGTAGCGGCCTCCATCCCAGCGCACGTCCATCTCCCAGGCGGGGTTGTGCCCGATGGCCTTCAGCGCCGCCCGCAGATAGCGGCTGGTTCCCGTCCCCTTCATCTTCGCCTGCAAGTGGGTGACGTATGGCTCCAGACCGATGCCGACGTTGTTGGCAAAGGAGCGCCCGTTGCACTCGCCCACATCCAGCGGGCGCGTCCGGGCGGAGGCGAGGTTCAGGGCGGCCTGGGAGAGGTCTTCGGGGATTCCGAGCGCCCAGGCCAAATCGTTGGCCGTCCCCAGGGGGATGATGCCGAGGGGAGGCAGTTGGGGGGCGGCATCTTCTTCGGGAGGGGAAGCGGGAGCGGATTCCCCCGCGGGGGGCTGCACTTCTTGGGGAGCGGCAGCCTCCTGAAGGGAGTCCTGTACCCGCAGCATCCCGTTGAGCACCTCGTTGACGGTGCTGTCTCCCCCGGCGGCCACAATCAGGCCGTATCCGGCGCGGACTGCTTCCTCCGCCAGGGCGATGCCGTGACCGGGGGCCTCGGTCTCCACCAGGTCGTAATCCGCGCCCAGGGCATCCAGGGCGGCGCGCACTTCGGGGATGCGCTGGCGCGCCTTCCAGCGGCGGGAGTAGGGGTTGAGGATGATTTTCATGGGCGGCATCGGTTTCATAGCAACCTCGCTCATTTTAGATGTCCCAGCACCATGCCGGCCAGGGTGTAGTAGATGAAAAATCCGCCGGAATCGGTCACGGCGGTGACGAAGACGGAGGAGGCCAGGGCGGGGTCGAGTTTGAGCCACTTGAGAGCGGTAGGGACGACCGTGCCAACCAGCCCGCCGATGAGCAGGTTGCCCACCAGCGCCAGGCCCACCACGAGCGCCAGATAGGGATTGCCGCGCCACAGGTAAGCGCCTACGCCCACCACCGCGCCGACGGCCAGCCCCTGCACCAGCCCGACGAGAGCCTGCTTGTAGAGGATGGGGAGCATCTGGCGGCTTTCCAGGTCGCCCAGGGCGATGGCGCGCACCATCATGGCGACGTTTTGACTGCCGGCGTTGCCTCCCTGCCCGGTGACCATGGACTGGAAGACGGCCAGCGCCGCCACCTGCGAGATGGAACCTTCGTAATGGCTGACCACCCAGGCGGCAAAGGCCGCCGTCCCCGTGTTGACCAGTAACCAGGGCAGGCGCCCGCGCACCTGCTGCCAGACCGGGCTTTCGGGGGTCAATTCGGCATCCGAGACGTTTGCCATGTGGTAGATGTCTTCGGTGACCTCGTCCTCCACCACATCCAGGATGTCGTCGTAGGTAATCACGCCAATCAGACGCCCGTCGTCGTCCACCACGGGAATGGCGGTCAGGTCGTAGCGCGTCATCACGCGGGCGACTTCCTCCTGGTCTTCGTCGGCGCGCACGTAAATGACCTCGGGGTCCATGATGCGCTCGATGGGGGTTTCGGGGGCGGCCACGACCAGTTCGCGCATCCCCACGATGCCAATCAGGCGGCCTTCTTCGTCCTCCACGTAAAGGTAATAGGGCACGTTCACATCGGGGCCGACGGCGCGCAGGTATTCGATGGCCTCCTGGGTAGTCGTCCCCCGCTGCAGGGCGATGAAGGAGGTGGTCATCAGCCCGCCGGCGGTATCGTCGGGGTACTTCAGGAGGGGGAGAACCTCGTCGGAGTCCTCCATCTCCTCCAGCAGGGCGGAGGCCTGTTCGGGGGGGAGGTCGCCCAGCAGGTCGGCGGCCTCGTCCGGCTCCATCTCGTCCAGCACGTCGGCCAGGCGCTCCGTGGACATATCTTCCACGGCCTCCACGGCGTCGGCTTCTTCCAGTTCCTCCAGCAGGTCGGCGGTGGTGGAGATGTCCAGGAGGGAGAGCAGGCGGTCCTGCGTTTCATCGTCCAGGGCATCGAAGACATCGGCCTGGTCGGCGTAATGCAGACTGGTGAGCAGGCGCACGGCCTCCGCCGTGTCGTCGCGGCGGAGCGCGGCGGTGATTTCCCGCGCGATGGTATGGATGTTTTCGCGTTGTTCGGCGGTGGATTGGGTCATGGCAGGAAGCGGGTTTCGCCCTCCCGACCGGTGTGGGCGGCCAGTTGACCGCACCCGGCCTGAATGTCTATGCCGCGGCGCAGGCGGATGGTGCAGGAGATGCCGCTTTTTTCGAGCGTCTCCTGGAA
>DRKV01000036.1 GCA_011051635.1 Chloroflexota bacterium
CGGAGTAGTCGGAGCCGCCGCGCCCCAGGGTGGTGGTAACGCCTTCGGGGGTGGCCGCCAGGAAGCCGGTCACTACGGGGAGCAGGCCGCCTTGCAATAACGGGAGCAGCACCGTGCGGGTCCGCTGCCGGGTGGCTTCCAAATCGGGGTAGGCGCTCTGGAAGTGGTCATCCGTGACGATGCACTCGCCGGCCTCCACGAAGCGGGAAGGCAGGCCGCGGGCGCGCAGGGCGGCATCCAGAAGGCGGACGCTCATCCGCTCTCCCAGGGAGGCGATGGCATCCAGGGCGCGGGGGGAGGCTTCGCCCAAAACGGCCACGGCCTGACACAGGCTGCGGAAGGAGGCCAGGAGGGCGTTGAGGGAGCGCATCAGGCGGGCGCGTTCCCCGGAATCGGGCAGCAGACGGGCGGCGATGGCGGCGTGCCGCTCCCGCAGGAGGCCCTCGGCGCGGTAGAAGGGCTGCAAGTTCCCTTCGGCGGCGCTGCGGGCGCTCTCCAGGAGGGCATCGGTGACGCCGGAGAGGGCGGAGGTGACCACAACGAGGTGCGGCCACTCTTCGGCAGCGCGGGCGATGATGTCCACGGCCTGCTGCATGGCTTCGGGCGTGCCCACCGAGGTGCCACCGAATTTGATGAGGAGGGTAGAGGACATGGGTAAAGAGATGACAAAAACGCCCCGAAAGCGGGGCCTCGGGGCGTTGGAGCGACCGGCAGGGCAGACTACCGCTGCCGGGGCGCGGCGCAACGCCCCGCGAGGCAGGTAGTCGTAGTCGTCGGGAGGGAAGAAGGGAGGGGAAGCATGGCAGGGAAATCAAATGTTGCGCTCGACGATGTAATGCGCCAATGCGACGAGGGCTTGCTGCGCCGGGCCGGGGGGGAAGGCGTCCAGCGAATCCACCGCCTGGCGGACGAAGGCGCCGGCTTCGTCGAGCGCCTGCCGAATGGCGTCACTGTTGCGGATGGCTTCAATCAGGCGGTCAATGTGAGCGCCGGAGAAATCGCCCGCCAGCACCCGCTCCATGTCGGCGTCGGCGGGATGGGATTCCCAGTAGTAGATGGCGGGCAGGGTGAGGAGGCCGTCACGCAGGTCGTTGCCCACGGGCTTGCCCACCGCCGCCTGTTCGCCCACGAAATCGAGGATGTCATCCACAATCTGGAAGGCCATGCCGATGGCGCGCCCGTAACGGCGCACGGCGGCTTCCTGGGCCTCGTCCACGGGGCTGAGGTAGGCCGCCGCGCCGGTGGCCAGGACGAACATGGAGGCGGTCTTGGCGTAGATGCGGCGGTAGTAGTTGTCGCGGTCCACGATACCGTGGCTGGCGAACATCTGGGTGATTTCGCCGTTCACCATCACGGCCAGGGTCTCGGCGAAAAGGTGCATCACGGCGACCGAATCGGTCTCGGCGGCCAGTTTGGCAGCCGCGGCGAAGATGAAATCGCCCGTCAAGACGGTCGCGCCGGGGGTCCAGTGGGCGTTGATGGTGGGGATACCGCGGCGCAGGAGGGAACCGTCAATCAAATCGTCGTGTACCAGGGTGGCGGTATGGAGCATCTCGATGGCAGCGGCCAGGGTAATCAGCCGCTCCTCGTCACCGGCGAGCATCTCACCGGTAAGGAGGGCCACCGCGGGGCGCACCCGCTTTCCGCCGGAGGCCACCAGATGCCGCACGGCAGCGCGCAGTTCCTCGCTGTGGCGTTCCGTCTGGTGCAACATGCGCTCTTCCACACGGCCAATCCGTTCCTGCACCAAATCAAAGAAAACTACCTGACTCAATCCAACACACTCCATTGAAAGAGACGCGCCGCGTTGCGGGTCGTCGTCTCGGCGACGGTTTCCGGCGGCAATCCCTTGAGTTCTGCGATTTTTTCCGCAATCAGACGGACGCGCTCAGGCTCGTTACGCCTGCCCCGCAGAGGGTGCGGGGAGAGAAAAGGGGCGTCCGTTTCGATGAGAAGACGCTCCAGCGGCAGCAGGCGCACCACAGATTGCAAATCGGGAGCGTTTTTGAAAGTGACCGGCCCGGTGATGCCGATGTAGAAGCCCATTTCGATGGCACGCTGCGCCTGGGCTGCGCTGCCGGAGAAGGAATGCAGCACCCCCCGGCGGCCTTCCAGGGCGGGGACATCTGCCCCGCGGCGCGCCAGAAAATCCCGCAGCAGGTCGAGAATATCGTCCACGGCCTGAGCGCTGCCGCGGGCGTTGCGGCTGTGGATGACCACCGGCAGCCCCAGGTCGGCGGCCAGTTCCAACTGGCGGAGGAAGGCGCGGCGCTGGATTGCGGGCGGGGTGTAGTCCCGATAGTAATCCAGCCCGATTTCACCGACCGCGGCCACTTCGGGGCGGGCAGCCATTTCCCGCAAAGGCTCCAGCCAGGCATCCTCCCAGGCGGCGGCATCGTTGGGATGCACGCCCGCGGCGGCGAAGACATCTTCCTCGGCCTGGGCCAGGGAAAGCGCGGCGCGGCTGGTTTCCAGGTCTATGGCGGGGACGAGGAAACGTTCCACGCCGGCCCGCCGCGCTCGCTCC
>DRKV01000037.1 GCA_011051635.1 Chloroflexota bacterium
AGCGGGTTGCGACGAAACCGATGCGCATAAAAGTTTCCTCGTGGAGAAAAAAGAGAACGCTGGGCAAAATTTCTGCCCAGCGCGTAAGTATACTGCATTTTTTTGGGGGGGCTTACCCTTTGACGCCCCCGGCGGTGAGGCCCTCCTCCAGAAAGCGTTCCATCGCCAGGAAGAGGATGACTACCGGAATGGTCATAATCGTGGAGGCGGCCATGACCACGTGCGGGCGGGGGGTGGGGTCGTTGAAAATGGCGTTGATTTTGATGGGCATGGTGAACAGTTCCCGGCTGTTGAGAAACACCAGGGCGTAGAGGAACTCGTTCCAGGCAATCATGAAGGTGTAGATTGTCACCGAGACCAGAGCGGGGATGGCAAGCGGCAGGGTGATGCGCCAGATGACCTGGAAGCGGGTGCACCCGTCAATCAGGCCGGCCTGCTCGATTTCGTCGGGGATGGTGCGGAAGTAGTTGGTCAGCATGTAGAGGGCTACCGGCAGGGTCTGCGCCAGGTAGGTGAAAACCAGCACGCCGAGGTTATCCTGCACCTGAAAGCCGAGTTTCGCTCCGATTTGGGCCAGCATAGCAAACAAAGGGATGATGAGCAACACGCCGGGGAAAAGATAAATCATCAGGATGCTGTTGAGCATGATGTTCTTGCCGCGAAAGTGCAGCCGGGCGATAGCGTAGGCTCCCAGCACGGCCAGGATGACGGCGATTATCGCCGTAGGAACGGCCACCTTGATGCTGTTGAGGACGTTTTGACCGAAGTTCTGGAATTTGGGGTCGTTTGGGTCGAACAATTCCCGGTAGGCGTCCAGGCGCAGCGCGCTGGGCACGTACACCGGCTCCCGTCCTCCGATTTCAGCGTAGGTCTTGAAGGAGGAACTTATCATCCAGTAAAAAGGAAACAGGATGCTGGTCAGGAAGAAAATCAGGGTGATGGCGAAGATGAACCGCGGCCAGTTCAACCAGTCGGCAAGGTGCCCTATCAGGGATTTCGAGTCGGATTTCATGGGTCTGTTGCCTCCTTCACTCTTCGATGTTCCGCATGACGACTGCAATGTAAAAGCCCATGAAGACCAGCAGAATGAGCAGCAAAATCATGGCGGTAGCCGCGCCGCGTCCAAAATCGAAGAGTTTGAAACTGAACTCGTAGGTCAACACGGGGAGCACCTTGGTGCCGAACCCGCCGCCGGTGAGCAGGAAGATGTCATCGAATTTGTTGAACGTCCACATCAAACGCAGCAGGAAGACGGCCCCCAGGACGTAGCGCAATTCGGGGAGGGTGATGTACCAGAACTTCCCCCAGGTGGTTGCGCCGTCCACCTCGGCGGCCTCGTAAAGCGTTTTGTCCACCGCCTGAAGGCGCGCCAGAATCATGAGCATGGCGAAGGGGAAGTACCGCCAAGCCTCGAAGATGATGACCAGTATCAGCGCCAGCCCGCGGGTGGAGAGGTAGCCCAGGGGCAGGTCAATCGCCCCTGTCTTCATCAAAATATCGTTGAGTACGCCGGAGGGCCGCGGGTCCAGCAGCCAGCGCCATACGAAAGCCACGCTGACCACCGGGGCCACGTAAGGGAAGAGGAAGACGGCGCGGGTCAGGCCGCGGGCGCGGAAGGGACGATTGAGCAGCAGGGCTGCAATCAGCCCCACGATGATGGTCAGGAAGGTGGCCGCGAAGGAATAAATGATGCTGGTAACCGCCGCGCCCCAATTCTTCGGCCCCTGGTATTTGAAGGCGTAATCGTTGAAGACGCGCACGTAGTTGTCGAAACCGACGTAAGGCGCGTGGAAGACGTCGTTCAGGTTGTTCAGGCCGACTTTGTGAAAACTGACCCACACGCTGAAGATGGCGGGGAAGATGACCACGCCGAAGACAATCAGGGCGGTAGGCGTAATCAAGGCCCAGGCCAGCCGGCCCTCGCGGGCATAGAGTGACCCCCAACGACTGCCGCCTTGTTTTGCGGAAAGTGTACTCATGTCGAAGCCTCCGGGAAACGGGGGCGGGGAGGCCGAGGACGTTTCTCCCCTGGCAGGACGAGGGGGAGACCTCCGAAATGTTTCCGGAGGCCTCCCTGCTTGAAGGAACTATTGGTTTTGCCGGTCGGCCAGCATGATTTCAACCTGTTCTTGCAGCCATTGGGCGCCGCTCTCGGGCGTCATGGTGCCTTCCAGGATGATGTTGCTCAAGACTTGCGGGATGAGCAGGCGGCCTTCGATGTCGCCGATGACGGCGCGCTGTGTGGCGTCGTAATCGGGGCGGAACAGCCAGCGCTGCATGGCGTCGTAGCCGTTGGCAATCTGTTCCAGGGTGGTGGGGTCGTAGTACTGGAAGAAGTCGCTCAAGTCCTTCCATCCATCCACGGCGCTCTTCAAAACCGGAACCTTGCCGAAGGGGGCCAGCGCCAGCACGTCCTGGTAGTTCTGGCCGTCCATGAAGAACTTGACCACATCCTGCGCTACGGGGTCGGCCCCTTTCATGATGCCCAGGGTGACCAACTGCCCATAGGTGGCTTCCCCGTTGGGGCCGACCATCTTGGGGGCGAAGCCGGTCTTCTTGGCGAGGTCGGGCACGGCGATTTGAATCTTGCCGCCGCCCTCTGCGCCGGAGCCTTCCACCAGGTCGTCCATGATGTAGGTGCTGTAGAAGAGCATCCCGGACTGGTCGAGTTCGTACATCTCGCGAGCGCCGCGCCAGTATTGCGGGCCGGGAGCCGCGCAGCGGGCCAGGTTGGTGTAGAAGGTGAGGGCCTCCACCATTTCGGGGGTGTTCATGGTCACGTTGCCGTCGGCGTCGAAAGGCCAGGCGTTGTTGGAGATGGCGACCTGCTCGAAGACCTGATGCGGATAGTTCTGACCGGGGTCATCCGGCAGGACGAGGGCGTAGAGCAGATTTTCGGTGCCGGGCAGGGTATCGCAGGCGGCGTTGATGTCGTCCCACGAGACGGGCGCGTTCAGTCCCGCCTGGTCGAAGATGTCGGAGCGGTACCAAATGGCCTGGATCCAGCCGTCGTAGGGGATGGCGGCGTACTTGCCCGTGGAGGGGTCGGTGACCATTTGCAGCGGACCGGCGCGGAAGTCGTCTTCGCCGATGGCCTGGATGGTGGCGGTAGCCGCATCCTCGTCCAGGATGCCGTCGGCGGCAAAGGCGGCGACGCGTTCCACACCCATGCGCACGATGTCGGGCAGACGGTTGGCCGCCTGCGCGGTGGCGATGCGCTGGCTGATGGTGGCCTCATCAATCGGGACGATGCGGATTTCCACGTCGGGGTGCTCGGCCATGTAGCGGGCTGCTACCGCCTCGTAAGTGTTGACGCGGTCTTCCTCGTTGTCGGTGGTCCAGAATTCCACCACCGTCTTCTCGCCGGGTTCGACCATCACTTCCTGGGTGACGACCTTCTCGACTTCCTGGGTCACGACGACTTCCTGGGTGACCACTTTTTCGACCTCGACCGTCTTGACGACTTCAACGGTCTGAGGCTGGCAGGCAGCCAAAAGCAGGGCGCCTACCATGGCGATGAGCATGAGCGTATTGAGTTTCTTCATTTTGTCCTCCGTAACGGTTTAGTGAAGAATTGTTCCCTGCGCTGTGCCTCAGGGAGTATGCCAGAAGGGCTGACTTCTGGGGAGAGAGAGAAAAGTTATCCGGGCATCACCTCCTTTTTGCGGGTATCAGCGCGCTTTTCTCCAATCGGGTCTTCAGTTGGCGGGGGCGGTGGCCTGAGTTCCGCAACTTTCGCGCACAATGAGGGATGGTTTGAGCAAAACGCTTTCGGGGTGGGGATGTGCGCCGGTAATGATGCCGACCAGCATCTCGCATACCATCTGCCCAATCTGGTAGATGGGCTGATGGACGGTGGTGAGGGGCGGATGGCTGGTCTCGGCCAGGGGGATGTTGTCGAAGCCGGTGATGGCGATGTCGGCTCCTACGTGCAGGCCGCGGGACTGCGCCGCGCTGATGGCTCCCAGCGCCATGAGGTCGTTGCTGGCGGCGATGGCCGTCGGCGGAGAGGGGGTATCCAGCAATTGCAAGGTTTTTTCGTAGCCGTCGCGCTGGGTCAGGTCGCCGGTGGTTATCAGAGATGGGTCTGTGGGCAGCCCGGCTTCTTCCATGCCGTGGATGTATCCCTGTTTGCGGCAATGAGCGAACATCAGGTTCTCCGGCGCGCCGAGGAAGGCAATCCGGCGGTGCCCCAGACGCGCCAGATGACGCACCACCAGGCGCATGCCGTATTCGCCGTCTTCATCCACGTAGGGATATGGGCCTGTGTTTTCGGTGCGGCCAAAAGCCACGAAGGGAAAGCCGGTTTCCAGCAGGTATTGGATGCGGCAGTCGTTACGCCGCGTCCGCACGAGGATGAAGCCGTCCACCCGGTAACTCTGGACGATGTCGCGGTAGGCCCGCAATTCTTCTTCGCCGGGGGGGCGGGTGGCGACCAGAATGTCGTAGCCCAGTTCGGTGGCTTTGTTGCCGATGCCGGCCAGGAATTCGCTGAAAAAAGGGTCGGAGAAGCGCGGCCCGAAGGTGGGCAGGATGAACCCCAGCGTGTCGGTACGCTGTTTTTGCAGCCGCTGGGCCAGGATGTTGGGGATGTACCCCAGTTCGCTGGCGGCCTGCCGCACGAGCGCTTTTGTCTCCGGGCTGACATCGTCGTAATCGTGCAGGGCGCGGGAGACCGTTGTGACCGACTTCCCGACTTTGCGGGCGATGTCTTTGAGGGTGACGGACATTTGCCTCCAGGGAAATAACCAAAACGTTTTGGAAACCGGTTTCATTGTAGACCAAAACGTTTTGGGTGTCAATAATCTCGCGAAACAAAGAGAACAGATGGCGTTCGCGGTCGTTGCGGCAGGTCAGGGGTGGGGGCTGGGGAGTGGGTAAACCCAAAACGGGGACTGCTGTTCAGCAGTCCCCGTTTTTTCGTCAAGGGGAGATGCTTACGGCCCCTTGAAAGTCACATCGGCGGGCATACCGGGTTTGAGTTTGCCGCCGCTTTCTGCGATGCTCAGTTTGACGGCGTACACCGTGTTGACGCGCTCCTCTTTGGTCTGCACGTTGCGGGGGGTGTACTCGGCCCGGTCGGAGATGGCGACCACTTTGGCCGGGAAGGTCTCCTCGGGGAAGGAGTCAACCCGCAGGGTGGCCGCCTGCCCCAGGGAAATCTCTCCGTAGCGGTTTTCGGGCAGATAGACGGTCACGCTCAGGTCGGTCAGACGCGCCAGAGTGAGCGCTCCGACGCCGGGCTGCAAGACCTCGCCGACTTCTATGCTTCGGGTGGTGATGACGCCGTCCGCGGAGGCGGAGAGGGTCAATTTGTCCCGCTGCACCTGGGCGGCATCCAGGGCGGCCTGGGCTTCGGCCAGCCCCTTCTCGGCCTGGGTGACGGCAGCCTCCGCCTGGGAGAGGCCCGCCTGCGCCTGGGCGACGCCAGCCTGGGCCTGCCTGACCGCGGCGCTGGCGGCGCGCACATCGGGGGAATCGGCGCCGGTCTGGAGGGCTTCCAGACGGTCGAGGGCCAGTTCGTAACGCTCCTGGGCGACGGAAAGGCGGGCGCGGGCTTCCCGCAAATCCTGGGCGGCCTGCGTGGAGAGCAACTGGTCGTAATCCAGTTGGGCGGCATCCAGTTCGGCTTTGGCCGAGTCGTAGAGGGTTTGGACGTAGTCGCTGATGTCTTCTTTGTTCTTCTGCGAAATTTCGCGCTCCATCAGGCTCTGGGCGACCCGGAAAGCGGCCTGCGCCTTGACCAGCCGCTCCTCGGCGGCGCGTACCTCGGCGGCGTTGGAAGCGTCCAGGGCGCTCTGGTAGTTCCTGCGTTCGGCCTCGAGGGCCTCTTGCGCCTGGCGGACTTCATCCTGGGCGGCCTGCAATTTTTCCTGGCGGGTGAAGTACCACAAGGGCAGGTCGAACTCGGCGGGCGGGTCTTCTTTCCACATCTCGGCGCGGTCGGGTTCTTCGGCGGCGCGGGCGTCTTGGAGGGTCAGGTCGTACTGCGCCTGGGCGGCCTCCACTCCGGCCTGGGCGGCTTCCAGGTCGGCCTGGGCCAGGTCGCGGCTGGTTTTGGCGGCTTCCAGGGCAGCCTGCGCCGCACCCACCGCGGCCTGAGCCTGCCGGTACTGAGCCTCCAGCAGGTCGTTCTGCAGGCGGAAGAGCGGGTCGCCGGCTTTGACGGAATCCCCTTCGGAGACGAAAATCTCCGCCACCACCCCGCCCACTTCGGGGGCGATGGTGATTTCGGGAGCCTCGATAATGCCGGAGGCCTCCAGGGGAGCGGTCTTCCTGGCGGGCGTCCCGTTGCAGGCGGTCAGGGCGAGGGAGAAAATGAGGGCGAGGAGGGTGAATTTGCGTAACATGGTTCCTCC
>DRKV01000038.1 GCA_011051635.1 Chloroflexota bacterium
CGGGAACGATTTCGGGGCCAAGACCGCTGGCGGGGGGCACGAGGATGAGCGGGTGGGGGCTTACTGGCGCTCGTTGACCACCTCCACGATTGCGGTTTACCGCCGTTCGGAGGATACCTACGCTGATTACGTCCGCATCCGCATTTGGGTGGACCCGAACCCCGATTACGACAGCGGCTGGGTTTCGCTGGATGCGGGGGCTGCCGCCACCACGCTGACGCACAGCCTGGGTGGGGATACGGACGATTATGTGGTCGTGATGGATTACAAAACCGGCGGGAGTTCTGGAATCAATCAGCGCTATTACGGCGGAGCAGACTTTGGCGCGAGTTCTTTCGGCGGGACGCGGGAGGACGACCGGGTAGGAACTTACTGGCGCACCCTGACGAGCAACACCATCACGCTTTTCCGCCGGGCGGAGGACGATTATGCCCCTGAAGTGCGTATCCGTATCTGGATGCGTCCCAGTCCTACTTACGATTCCGGCTGGGTGGCGTTGAGCGCCAATCAGGCAAAAACGCTGTATCACTTCATCGGCGGGAACGCAGAGAACTACGTGGTGGACATGCAGTACCGCAGCGGTGGCGGCAGCGGAGTTAACCAGCGCTACTACGGCGGAGTGGATTTCGGGGCCGATGCCCCCAGCGGAATGAACCCCGATGACCGCGTTGGAGCATACTGGCACACCTTGACGGATTCCAGCATCACGGTGTACCGCCGTCCCGAGGACATCTACGCTCCCGAGGTACGCATCCGCATCTGGCACTACTGGGAACCGACGCTCCCTGATTACGACAGCGGCTGGGTTTCGCTGGGAGCGGGAGCCAGCGCCACCACCCTGACCCACAACCTGGGCGGCAGCACCGACGACTACCTGGTGGATATGACGTACCGCAGCAGTAGCAGCGGAATCAACCGCCGCTACTTCGGCGGTGCGGATTTCGGGGCGACATCCTTTGGCGGCGGATACGAAGACGAGCGGGTGGGAGCCTACTGGCGCAGCCTGACGAACAGCACCGTCACTGTTTACCGCCGTCCCGAAGACGATTATGCCCCTGAGGTGCGCATCCGCATCTGGGTGATGCCCAAGCCCGACTACGACAGCGGCTGGGTCTCAGTGGGGGCGGGCGCAAGCGCCACAATGCTGACGCACAACCTGGGCGGGGATACCGGCGACTATCTGGTGGATATGCAATACTACAGCAGCGGTAGCGGAGTCAACCAGCGTTACTACGGCGGGGCCGATTTTGGGGCTCACCCGGCCCCCGGGGCAGATGCCGACGACCGGGTGGGGGCTTACTGGCGCACCTTGACGAACAGCGCCATCACCGTGTACCGCCGCCCCGACGACATCTACGCCGAGAAGGTGCGCATCCGCATCTGGCGCATGGCGCAGCCGGCTTACGATTCGGATTGGATAGGCATGGCGCAGGATGACAGCACCAAACTGGAATACGAGTTGTCTGGTCTCCCCAACGCTTATTTCCTCACCATGTGGCAGAAAGACACCGGCAGTAACGGAGTCAATCAGCGCTACTACGGCGGGATGGATTTAGGGGCCAAGACCGGCTCCGAGGATGCGCGGGTGGGTTCTTATTGGCGCTCGCTGGACGGCGATTCCGTGACGGTGTACCGCCGCCCCGAGGACCCCTACGCGGATTACGGGAGGGTACGCATCTGGGATTACAGCGTAAAGGTTTATTTGCCCCTGCTCCAACGGTAGATGCCGGGAGCAGTCAGGCGACAGACAGCAGATGAAGGTCCCTTTGTGGTGACTCCCTCAGCCGCCGCAAAGGGAGAAGATTTGCCCGCAGCAGTGTTCCGCTGCTGCGGGCGCAACTACCAAAGGAGATGCGCTGTGTACGGCATGAACTCTTCACGTTTGGCGAGGGGAGTGTTGCTGTTGACGGCAACTATTGTATTGGGGCTGCTGGGAGGAAGCCATTTCTTGCATTCCACTGCTGCGCGGGCGGCGGGGGAGGCAAACCTCTCTTCCCAGCCTGTAAACGTGGTACTCAATGAAGTGATGCCCAAGCCTGCCTCCGGCGAGGCAGCCTGGGTGGAATTGTACGTCGAGGCGTTTCGGGTGTATCTTCCCATCGTGTTCAAGAGCGGGGGGAGCCTCCAATCCGTCTCGCCCTCCGGCCTGCAGGCCGCGACTTCCGGGATTGACCTTTCCGGGTGGCAGGTGAGCAACGAGAGCGGGGATGTCTACACCCTCCCCGCCGCGCTGACCGACGTGCCCGCCAACACCTACGTTTTGATTTACTTCGACGGCCTCGGCGCGGGCAGCGACGATTACGACCCCTCCGACGGCCTCATCACCCTGCACACTCCCGCCGGGCTGGGCGATGTCTTCCCCGACGAGGCCGGGCAGGTCGCGCTCTACCAACCGGGGACGCTTTCCGCCCAGACCATCGTGGATTTCCTCGTCTGGGGCGGATTCGACGCCTCGGCGGGGAGCAACGCCGTAGCCGCCGGGGTGTGGCCCCGCGGCCAGGCCGCGACCTTCGAAAACGGCTTCGGCGACATCAGTTTGGAGGACATCCTGGAAAAAGGCGAGTCTCTGGGGCGGTTTCCGGGTTCCTCCGGGATGGGGGCCGGGGTGTGGAGCAACTATCCACCCGCCGACACCACACCGGGGGCGGCAAATCCCGTCCAGCCGGTGCTCTTCGTCACCCCGGAGAACGGGGCCTCCGTGGACGCCTCCGAGTTCTCGCTGGCATGGCGTACCGCCGCGGGGGCGGATTCCTATCGCTTCCAGTTGGATGACGACAGCGATTTCGCCTCCCCTCTGGTGGACGTCGTTGTGGAGCATCCCTACTACCAGCCATCGGCGAACCTCCAGAAGCCGGGAGCGCCCCTTCTGCCCGCCGGGACGTACTACTGGCGGGTCGCGCCCCTCCGCAGCAGTCTGATGGCCGCATGGAGCAGTATCTTTCAATTTGAGACTCTCACCCCTGTGGGTGGCACCGAGAAGGTACTGGATATCGCCCGCGTCCGCCAGAACAAGGACAGTTACCTCCTGGGGCTGGATGGCGCGCCGGAGGGCGACCCCACCACCAACACCCCCGAAGATGCCTGGGATTCCCCCGCTCCATGCACCGAACCCCCTTGCGTGGACGACACCAAATACATGCACGGCAACATGTACTGCGTGCGCGCTTCCATCCGCATGATGGCGAGTTGGTACAACGGCGGTCAGATGCTCAGCATGGACCGCATCAGTTACCACATCCTGGAGGAGTGGAGCGGAAACACCCGTCCCGGGAGCAACGACGGCATCCCCGACAACGACCTGGGATACAACCGCGGCATGTACTTCCCCGATGAGGAAGATGAGGGCATCTCCTGGGCTTTGAACACCACTATCCACGGCCCGGAGGCCAAGCCCACCTTTGCCGAAATCCGGGCCTGGATTGACGCCGACCGCCCCGTCATGTTCCGCCGTCCCGGGCACATGATGGTGATTAACGGCTACCGCGTGGACGCGGACGGGGTGGAGTTCATCCACGTTCTGGACCCCGACCAACCCCCCGATTTCGAGCGCTGGCAGGAATACGACACGCAGACCATTGAGGGGTACTGGCCAGGGCCGGCCAGCGGCACGGGGCGCACAGATGAGGCCAGCGTCTGGACGGACAGCGACGGCGACGGCATCATGGATTTCGACGAGGTAGTGCGCTTCAACCTGGACCCCTTCAGCCCGGATACCGACGGCGACTGGGTGCAGGACAAGCAGGACATGCGCGCTTACGTCTTCGATGCTCTCGGAAACTACGACAAACGCGACGCGGATTTCGACGGGGATTCGGCGCGCAAGGAAGCCGACCCGGACAACGACGGGGACGGTTCTCCCGACGGCTGTGAGGATTTCACCTACAACGGTATTTACGAACCGCCTCTCGGAGAGAGCAACAACTTCGATGCAGACGAGACTCGCGCCTGCGTACCGCAGTTCGAGATTCTCTACCCCCTCAAGGTGGCCCCCGTCAATGCGGGTGCTCCCGCTGCCCCCCACAAAATCCTGGTACAAGTCAGCGCGGCGGTGCCTGCCGGGTGGACGCTTTCCCTCACCCCTGCGGATTTCAGCGTCAGAATCGGGACGGAGACGGCCAGCGTCCTGGCCGTGTACCCCTCGGCGGATACCTACTTCCTGGTGGTCAGCCCGCCCGTTCAGGGCAGCGCGGCCTACTACAACCTGCAAGTCGCCCTGAACGGGGCCGGCACCGACAGCGAAGAGGACGCCGTCTACTATCTGGAATCGCCGCCCCAGGATGAGGTCATCGTCCTGGACCGCTCCGGCAGCATGGCCTCCGACGGCAAAATGGAGGCCGCCGAAAACGCGGGCAGCGCCTTCGTGGATTTCCTCGACGACGGCGATGCAATCGGCGTGACCAGTTTTGCCGATAGCGCCTCCACCGACTACCCCCTCACGACCATCACTTCCGGCGGCACGGAGCGGGATGACGCCATCGCCGCCATAGACAGCCTGACGGCTGGCGGTTCGACCGCCCTGGGGCAGGGCGTTCAGCAGGGATACGGCCTGCTGACTGCCTCGGGAGACCCCGCGCACGACTGGTCACTGGTGTTGTTGAGCGACGGCTGGGAGAATGTCCCTCCCTATTGGGAGGATGTGGAGGGCAGCATCACCGACGCCGTAGTGCATACCGTGGCGCTGGGCGACGGGGCGGATACCGCTCTCCTGCAAAGCATCGCCGGCAGCAAACACGGAACCTACTTCTTCGTGGATGTGGACCCGCCCAGCGCGCCGAATATCGCAGCCGTGACGGCGGGGATGCCTCCCTTGAACATCCCTACCCAACTCCCTAACCGCCTGGCGGATGCCTACGTCGCTATCGGTGAACTGACCCACGGAATGCAGCGTCTGGCCGAGAACACAGGCTGGGCGCAAGAGCAGCAGACCGTCACCTTCGCGGTAGACATCGGCGCGGGTATCCCGGAGGTAGTTTTCACCGTCAACTGGGATTCACGAGGCGGATTCATCAAGATTGGGCTGACCGACCCGTCCGGGCAAGTGGTCACGCCCGATGCCGAATACCGGGACGACACTCACCATCAGGTGCGGGTACGTTCCCCGCAGAGCGGCGAGTGGACGGTTGCGCTGCAAATTCTGAAACCCGCCACCGAGTACCACTTCATGCTCTCCGGCCAGAGCGAGACGACCCTCATGGCCGCCGTGGGCGGCCCCCCCGAGGAGCGCGTTCCCTGGGATGATGTGCCCATTTACGGCATTCTCAGCGATTACAAGCCCATCGGAGGCTCGCAGGCCTCGGTTTACGCTCTGGTGGCCGGGCC
>DRKV01000039.1 GCA_011051635.1 Chloroflexota bacterium
AACCTGCCGCCGCAGGTTGGATTCCAGTTGCCGAAAGGCAACTTCGCAGACGTTGGTGCAGTTTCAACTGCCGCCTTCTACGACATTTGCCTGCGCCCCCGACCTTTTTCGTCGTTGACAGGGGGACTGATAAACCTTAAAATTAGAACAACCCCGCTAAGCGGTTTCCGTTACGGGAGTGAGACGTTTTCCATCCAGAACAAGAGTTTTGAGGAGGAGATGATGACTGACAAACCCTGGCTGGCGCATTACGATGAAGGTGTACCGCATCACATTGAGTACCCCAAGAAACCGATTTTCCATTTTTTGGAAGAAAGCGCCCGCAAGTTCCCCGATAGAGCCTGCACCATCTTCAAGGGGGCGTCCATCTCCTACGCGGAGATGGACCGTCTCACCGACCAACTGGCCGCTGCCCTGGTGGAAATGGGGGTGAAGAAGGGGGACCGCATTGGCATCTTCATGCCCAATACGCCGCAATTTGTGATGGCCTACTTTGGGATTCTCAAAGCCGGAGGGGTTGTCGTCGCCACCAATCCCTTGTACAGCCCGCGGGAAATCGAGCATCAACTCAACGATGCCGGCGTGGAGATGATGTTCGTGATGACCAATTTCTACAACACCATCAAACAGGTGCAGCCCAGGACCAAAGTCCGCAAGTTGATTGTCACCAACCTCAAAGAGACTTTGCCGCCTGTCTTGCGCTTCCTGTTCACGCTGACGAAAGAGAAGAAAGGCGGTTTTCGCGTCGATTTGCAGCCCGGTGATGTGTGGATGCAGGATTTGCTGTCCGCCTACCGCCCCGAACAGCGCCCTGCTTTGGAAATCACCCCCGACGACGTGGCTCTCTTCCAGTACACCGGCGGTACGACCGGTCTCTCCAAAGGGGCGGTGGCCCTGCACCGCAACCTGGTGGCTAACGCTTTGCAAATTCGCCGCTGGATGCCGAATGCCATCGATGGCGAGGAAGTCGTCCTCATGGCTATCCCGCTCTTCCACGTCTACGGCATGGTGGCGGGGATGCTCTTCGCCATGGCGACCGCGGCCAGCATGGTGATGGTTCCCAACCCGCGCGACCTGAAGGACGTGCTGGGGAACATCGACAAGTATCGGGCCACCATCTTCCCCGGTGTTCCCACGCTTTATAACGCCATCAACAACCACCCTGATGTGCAGGCCGGCAAATACAACCTGACCAGCATCAAAGCCTGCATTTCCGGCTCCGCACCGCTGATGCGCGAGACGAAAGAAAAATTCGAGGCCCTGACGGGTGGGGTGGTTTTCGAAGGGTACGGCCTCTCCGAAGCGCCGACTGCTACCCACTGCAATCCCATCCTCGGAGAGAACCGAACCGGTTCCATTGGGCTGCCGCTGCCCGATGTGGACGTCCGCATCGTCAGTCTGGATGATGGTGTCACCGTGCTGCCACCCGGTGAGCCCGGCGAGATGGTCATCAAAGGCCCGCAGGTGATGAAAGGCTACCACAACATGCCTACCGAAACGGCCAACACGCTGCGCGACGGCTGGCTTTACACCGGCGACATCGCCTACATGGACGAAGATGGCTACTTCTACATCGTAGACCGCAAGAAAGAACTCATCAAACCGGGCGGGTATCAGGTCTGGCCGCGCGAAGTGGAAGAAGTCATCATGGCGAACCCCAAAGTGCTGGAGGTCGGTGTGGCGGGGATTCCCGACCCCTATCGCGGCGAAACGGTCAAAGCCTGGGTGGTGCTCAAGCCCGGCGAAACCGCCACGGCGGACGAAATCAAGGACTGGTGCCGCGAGCGGCTGGCAAAGTTCAAGGTTCCTACCCATGTGGAATTCCGGGACGAACTCCCCAAGACCACGGTGGGCAAGATTTTACGCCGCGAACTGGTGCGCCAGCACAAAGAAGCGGAGGCCCAGAAGCAGGAAGGATAGCGCGCTTGCGAGACCTGTCGGGTGCGAGACGCAGCGAGCGTGCTGAAGAGAGGGCTTCAGCACGCTCGCTTTTGTTTTTTCGTGCCATCCGGCTGGGGGATTACGCTCTTGTCTGGGGAGCGGAACCTTTGAGTGCTTCCTGTTCCTCGTGGTGGCGGTGTTTGGCGGCGTACATGCGTTCATCGGCCACCTGGAGGAGGGTGGAGAGGGTACATTCTGCTCCCCGCAGGGAGGCCCACCCAACGCTCATACAGGCTGTGATGCTTTTTCCCTCTACCTGAATGGGGAGGGCAGCCAGGCGGTTTTTCACTTCCTGCGCCAGAATCTCGCTTTCCTGGGGTCCCATGTCGGGGAGGAGAATGGCAAATTCGTCGCCCCCAAAGCGGGCCAGGGTGGCGCGGGGATATTCCTGGGTCAGGGAGCGCAGCGTCTCGGCTGCCTTGATGAGCGCGGCGTCACCGGCAGCGTGACCGTAACGGTCGTTGATGTTCTTGAGGTTGTCCATGTCGCACAACACCAGAGAGACAAATTCTCTTTCCTGCCGCGCCTCTGTGATAGCGTCCTGGATGACGTGGTTGAATACGTGCCGGTTCGCCAGCAGGGTCAGGCCATCCAGAGAGGCCTGCTGCTCGATTTGCTCATAGAGATAGGCATTGTGGACGGCAATAGCGGCATAGTTCGCCAGCGCCTTCATGATGCGCTTTTCGCGAGGAGTGAGCGTGCGCGGTTTCCCGAAGACAGCCGTCAAAACTCCGATAGCATCCGCTTCATCTGCCAACGGGTAGAGCGCCAAAGCACCCATCCACGGGGGGCTGTCCGGGCCGAACATGGGGTGGTTGTGTGCGTCGGGGATAAGGGCCGGCCGATTGGTTTGCAGCACTCTCCAGGCGAGGCGGTCGATGTGGGGGTCGAGACGGGCGGGGCGTTCTTTGAGGGCGGAGGCAAAATCTACGGCAAAACGGAATCCATCGCGGGTGGGGCGCGGCAGCCGCACGGAAACGCTGTCAGCGGAGAGTAATTCGCGGGTGCGGCGGCACAACTCCTGCATCACCGTTTCCAGTTCCAGGGAGGAAATCAGATTTTCGGCAATCTGAATCAGGGTTTCGGCCTCCTGGGCACGTTGCACGCTCTCGTTTTGCAGATGGATGATTTCCTGCGCCTGATTGAGGCTGTCTTGCTGGGCATTGACGACATCTTCGAACAAGCGGTAGAGGGCAGCCAGGAAAACACCCATGTACAGCACGCTGACCGCCGCGCCCACCTGGACGATGGGAGAGCCGGGGTGCTGGTCGGCTACCAGACTGGCGGTTTGTCCGATAACGAATAGTACCAAGGCAAAAACCAGCAGCCGCCAGCCGCCGCCGACGCCTGTATGCCGTTGCCGCCACCCGAACCATAAGACGATGAACAGGGTGAGCAGGGCGAGAGTAAGATTGATGATAGAAAGAATTTGGTTCAAGAGCATGGCGTTGGGAGAAATAAAAGACGCTCCATTGTACCATTGTGAGACGGATGCGGAGAGCACCCTTTGGAATGCAGAATTCATAATTCGGAATTCTGCATTCTGCACTTCACGATGTGGTGGGTGCAGTTCGAAACACCAGCCAGGCGGAGGCCCTGCCGCGGTGGTCTCGGCCTTCTGTGCGCTGGATGAGGCGCACGTGCTCCGTGAGCAGGTGCAGCCCGTTCTCATCCAGACCGTAATCGGGCGAAGCGCCCGCTTGCCGCAGATGAGCATACATCAGCAGCGTCCCGCCTGGGGCCAGCAGACGTTTCAGGTTGGCGGCGTATTGCGCCTGGATGGCGGGGTGCAGCCCGTGATAACAGCCGATGTCCAGGATGAGGTCGAAGGGCGCGGGCAGGTCGCCGGTGTCGGCGACGCTGCGGCGGTAGAAATGCGCCGATACCCCGGCGCGCCTGGCTTTGCGGCGGGCGGTGCGGATGGCGGGGGCGGAAAAATCTATCGCGTATACTTCCCAGCCGTGTCGGGCCAGGGTGATGGCGTTGGTTCCCGTGCCGCAGCCCATATCCAGAGCGCGCCCCGGCGGGCGGGTTTTCAGATAGGCCAGCAATTCCGGTGGTGAGACGCCGGTATCCCAGGGGACGTTTCCCTGCCGATAGCGCTGCGTGTAGCGCCAGCGGGCGCGCAGGGTGACAAATGATACTTTGACAAGAGAGGCAACTTCACGTAAAATCATGTCCGCGTCTTTTTCGTCCTTATCCGCACGCCTTGGGGTGCGGCTTTTTGCGTAACAGGAATTACTTATCGGGCCGTCCGCTCCCTGCAAAAAGAGAGAGGCAGCGGAAATTTCACAATTCTTCAGGAAGGGTTGCAGATTCATGAAAGAGTATACAACAGAATTCATTCGCAATGTTGCCCTGATTTCGCACAGCAGCGCCGGCAAAACCATGCTGTGCGAGGCTTTTTTGCACTTTACCGGCGCTACCACCCGTCTGGGCAGCATCAACGACGGCACCACCGTCTCCGATTTCGAGGAAGAAGAAATCCGTCGCGGCATTTCGCTTTCCACCGCAGTGATTCCGGTGGAGTACAAGGATGTCAAACTGAATTTCCTGGATACCCCTGGCTACACGGATTTCATCGGCGAGGTGATTTCCGCCCTGCGGGTCGCCGACAGCGCCGTGACCGTAGTGGATGCCGTTTCCGGGGTGGAAGTGGGCACCGAAGTGGCCTGGAATTACGCTGCCGAATTTGACCTCCCCCGCTTTTTCGTCATCAACAAGATGGACCGCGACAACGCCAATTTCCAGAAGGTATTGGCGGCCCTCAAAGATTTGCCCGATGCCCGCCCCCTGGTGCTGCAACTCCCCTGGGGAGAGCAATCCGCCTTCCAGGGCGTGATTGACCTGCTGAGCATGAAGGCTTACAAAGGCAACGGCACGGAAATGGTGGATATCCCCGCCGAATTTGCCGACGCCGCCGAAGAAGCCCGCATGGAACTCATCGAAGCCGCCGCCGAAGGCGACGACGAACTCCTGATGAAGTACCTGGACGGCGAAGAACTCACCCCCGCAGAGATTTTGAACGGCCTGAAAGGCGCCGTGTGGAGCGGAGCCTACCATCCCGTGCTGGTCTCCGCTGCCGCCGCCGAAATCGGGATTGCCTCCCTTCTGGACGTACTCTCTGCCCTGGCTCCCTCCCCCGCCGACCGTCCCCCCGCCACGGCGCAGGGCGTCGACGGCGAGGAAGAACTGCCCGCCTCCGACAGCGGGCCGTTGGCCGTGTACGTCTGGAAGACGACCGCCGACCCCTTCGTGGGCAAAATTACCTACTTCCGGGTTTATTCCGGGGTGGTCACCTCCGACAGCCGCCTGTGGAACCAGAACAAGGGCGTGGAGGAGCGCTTCGGCACGGTCAGCGTGATGCGCGGCAAAGAGCAGATTTCCATGAAGACCATCCATGCCGGAGACATCGCCTCCGTGCCCAAGTTGAGCGAAACGGCTACGGGCGATACCCTCTGCGACAAGACCCATCCCCTCACCCTGCCGGTTCCCACCTACCCCAACGCCCTCTACCGCGTGGCCGTCTTCCCCAAATCGCAGTCCGATTCGGCCAAGATTTCCCCCACCCTCACCCGCCTGTGCGAAGAGGACATGACCCTTTCCTGGTATCAGGAACCCAGCACCAACCAGACCATCCTGCAGGGCATGGGCGGCCAGCACATTGATGTCGCCATCCGCAAGGCGGAGAAGAAGTTCCAGACTTCCCTTTCGGTGGACATCCCCAAAGTGCCTTACCAGGAGACGATTACCCGCAAGGCATCCGCCCAGTACCGCCACAAGAAGCAGACCGGCGGCGCGGGGCAGTTTGCCGAAGTACACATGCGCCTGGAACCCAACCCCGACAGCGATTACGAGTTCTCCTGGGAGGTCTTCGGCGGGGCGATTTCCTCCAGTTTCCAACCCTCCATCGAGAAGGGTATCCGCAACGTGATGAAGACGGGTGTGGTGGCCGGCTATCCGGTGGTCAACGTCAAGGCCGCGGTCTACGACGGTAAAGAGCATCCCGTGGATTCCAAGCCGGTGGCCTTCGAGATTGCCTCCCGCGAAGCCTTCAAGGCGGCTTTCCGCGAGGCCGGCCCGGTGTTGATGGAGCCGATTTACAACCTCCGCATCGTCGTCCCCGAAGAAAACATGGGCGACGTGCTGGGAGACCTGAACAGCCGCCGTGCCCGAGTCCAGGGCATGGACAGCGAAAAAGGCCGCTCCGTGATTACCGCCCAGGTTCCCCTTGCTGAGGTGCAGCGCTACACCACCGACCTGCGCTCCATCACTGGCGGGCGCGGCGTCTTCACGATGGAATTCTCCCACTACGAGCGCGTTCCCTCCCACATCGCTCAGGAAGTCATCGAGGCCCGCAAGAAGGAGCAGGAAAAGGACTGACCCCCTTCAGGCGGCTCGCGTTAAAGATGGGCGGCGGGGAGACTTCACGAAGTCTCCCCGCCGCCCTTGTCGTTCTTGCTTCTCATTCCATCCGCGCCCACCCCCATTGGACGAACAGCGCCGGCGCGCCGCCTGCCACCCACCAGCCCACCAGGGCGTAGCGCACGAAGCGCAGGCTCATAGCGGAGAGGGTGAGCGCATCGGGAAAGACCACTTTCAACCCGTACCATAGCAGCACCGTGCCTGCCAGCCCGACGAGATAGCGTTTGAGACACTCCACCGCCGTGCCGCGGGCCTGATACCCGCCCCGACGGGTAAGCCACAGCCATCCCCAGGCCAGCCCCAGAAAAGCGCCTCCCGTACTGAAGAAGGGCTTGACGCTCAACGGGTCCCATTCAGCCTGCCCGGCGTTTTGGACGAGCGTCGCTCTCCAGGCCTGGGGCGGTCTCCAGGTGGCGGCAGTGTACATCACGCTGCCGGAGCCAATGACGACCAGCAGGAGAACCAGCGCCAGCAGCAAGGCGGCGCGTTTGCCCGATGAGAGACGCTTCCAGGCGGCGGGCAAGGGGGTCAGGAGCCAGCCCGCGCCCAGGACGAGAAGTCCCAGCACCCACCCCAGGAGGGTATCGAAGGGGAAATGTACCCCCAGATAAAGCCGCGAAATGCTGATGAAGAAAATCAGGAAGATGGCTCCTGCCCAGGCCAGGCGGGTGCGCCAGTGCGAGGCCAGCGTGCTCCATATCACCACCGCGTTCTGGGCGTGCCCGGAGGGCGCTCCGAAAGAAGTTTCTGTACTCCAGGGGTGTACCTGCATGGAGACCCAGTAAGGCCGCGGCAGGTGCAACAGCACTTTGGCGGTGGAATTCACGCTCGCGCTGAACATAATCAGCAGCCCCAGGCGCAGGCCTAAAGCAGCATCCACGCACCAGTACACTGCCGGCATAGCCAGCATGATGAATTCTTCCGTCCCCAAAAAGGTGAAGAATTGCATGACGGGGCGCAGCCCCTCCCCCAGATTTTGCAGAGCAAGCACCAGGCCCAGCCCGGCCCGTACCAGTGATTCCAACATTACAAGACCTCCTCCGAACGAATGGGTGAGAAGAAGAAGGTAAGTAGCAGCCCCGCCCCGATGGCGGCCAGGCTGAGCGGATAAATCCCTGCCGGGGAGCGGGCGTAGATGTACCCCGCAATCGGGGGGGCAATGATGATGGACAGGGAGGCCGCCGTCTCGATGAATCCGTAGGCAATCCCCATGTTGCTCTGCTCCACCAGCGAGCGCGCCTGGGCGCTTGCCAGACTGCGCGCCGTCTGGTAACTGCCCATCAGGAAGTAAGCCAGCATGAACCAGGGCATCCCCGTCCCCTGCCAGAGGGTCAGGCCGAAGAGGGCCATCGCTCCCTGCGCCAGGAGGAAGCCCAGGCGGGCGTTGAGTTGTCCCAGCAGGAGGTTGAAGACCACCACCCCCAGGTTCCGCATGGAGATGATGCCCCCGATTTGAGCGCGGTCCAGGCCGTGGACATCTTGCAGGAAGTTCTGGGAGAGGGGCTGCGGCAGGTACATGACGAACATGACCAGGAAGACCAGCAGCAGGTAGCGGGTGTATTTGGGGGTCAGCACCGCCTTCCAGTTGCCGCGCCCTTTGGGGGCAGCGGATTCTTCTACGGGCTGGGCGCGGATTCCCAGCACCATCAGGGCGGAGAGGATGAAAATGAAGGCTGCCACCAAAAAAGTGCGGTGCAGTCCCACGGTGTCCCCTATCCAGCCGCCAATCAGAGGCCCGATGATGGAACCCAGACTGAAGGCCGCCGTGGTCAGGGTGATGGCGCGTCCTACGGAGAGTTTGCCCCGCGCCGCGGTGATGTAACTGTAGAGCGGAACCATCACGAAACTGGTCAGCCCGTACATGACCGTCCCGACGGTGAACCAGCGCAGGGAGGGCGCCAGCGCCATCGTCCAGGTTGCCAGCAGGCCGATGCCCCAGGCGGCGTAGAGCAGGGGACGGCGCCCGATGCGGTCGGCGATGTAACCGGCGGGCAGGTGGGCGACCGTCATGGCGATGCCCACCGTGCCCAGGATGTTGCCAATCGTCTGCGGGTCGGCCCCCAGGTCTTGCAGGTAGAGGGGCTGGAAGAGAAAGAACATGCTGTCGCCCACGCCCCAGGTGAAGAGGGCGGCGGCGAGGAGAATGAGGTCTTGGCTCATGGGGAGGGAGGGGTTAGGGGTTGCGAGGTTAGGGGTTGCGGGTTGCGCGGTCAGGGGGCTGCGAGATTGCGGAGGAAGGCGCTGACCAGTTCGGCGACGCGGGCGCGCTGGGCGTCGGCGGGGAGGATGTGTCCGCTGCCTTCCAGCCAGTGCTGTTCGACGCGGGCGGCGTTTTGCAGGCCGGCGGCGATGGCCTCCATGTGCCCGCCGGCAGCCGGTACGACCGGGTCTTCCCGTCCGTAGAGGAGCAGCACCGGCGCGGTGACGCGCGGCAGGGAGGCCCGCATTTCTCCCAACAGGAGATGCAGTTCCAGGTACGACCGCGTCGGCGTGACCGGATACGTGACCAGTTCCTTGAGGGCCTCCTTATCCACCCATTGGGGCGGGCCTTTGGGGTCGTAGGGGCGCACGAGGCTGAGGAGGGGAATGAGAGGGAGCCGCGGGTCGCGGGGCAGGTGATGGGGGGCGGCCATGGCAACCACGCCCGCCACGGGGAAGCGCGCCGCAGTGTAAAGGGCCAGCGACCCGCCCATCGACAGCCCCATCAGGACGACCTTTTCGGTGACGCCCCGCAGCAAATGGTAGCCATCTTCCACGCTGGCCGCCCAGTGCCGCCAGGTGGAGCGGCGCATGTCGTCCGGGTCGGTGGCGTGCCCGGCCAAGCGGATTCCCAGGACAGTATAGCCCAGGCGATTGAGCGCCTCCCCCAATGGGCGCATCTCCTTGGGCGTGCCGGTGAAGCCGTGGCTCAACAGACAGCCGATGTGCCCCTTGGTGCGCGGGTCGCCGGGGAGGAAGAAGGGTTCTGCGGTGGGGAGGATGAGATGGGAGGGCATGGGGAGGGGGGTGTGATGGGGTGAGGAGATGGGGAGATGATGAGGTGATGGGATGATGAGGTGAGGAGATGGGGAGATGATGAGGTGATGGGATGATGAGGTGGGGAGATGATGGGGTGATGGGATGATGAGATGATGAGGTGGGGAGATGATGGGGTGAGAAGGTGACGAGATGGGAAAATGCCAACTCAGCAAATCCCCCTTCCCCACTCACCCAGTTACCCCGTTACCCAATCACCCATTCACCCAATCCCCAATCCCCAACTCCCGAGGCAAATCGCTCAAACTTTCTGCTCCGTTTACGGTGACGAGCATATCGTCTTCGATGCGCACTCCGCCGCGGCCCGGCAGGTAGATGCCCGGCTCGACGGTGAAGGTCATGCCGGGGGCGAGGGGACGGGTGTTCTCGGCGTAAATGTAGGGCGGTTCGTGTCCGTCCCTGCCCAGGCCGTGGCCGGTGCGGTGGGTGAAGTATTGCCCGTAGCCCGCTTCGGCAATCACGCGGCGGGCGGCGGCGTCCACTTCTCCGGCGGGGAGGCCGGGACGGGCGGCGGCGCGCCCGGCGGCGTTGGCCTGGGCGACCACCTCGGCGACGCGCCCCAGTTCGGGGTCGGAGAGTTCTCCGAGAGCGAAGGTGCGCGTCAGGTCGGAGTAGCAACCCTCCACGGTAGCGCCCCAGTCAATCAGAAGGAGTTCCCCGGCCCGGATGGGGCGCTCCGTAGGGACGGCGTGGGGGTTGGCGCTGTTGGGGCCTCCGGCGACGATGGGGAAGAAGGGCAGTTGCGGCTCGGAACCGTGCCGCAGGAGTTGAAGCACCAGTTCGGAGGCCAGTTCTTTTTCGCTCATTCCCAGACGGATGAGGGGCAGGGTAGCCCGCAGGGCATCCTGGGCGATGGCGACTGCCTTGCGCATAGCCAAAATCTCGGCGGCGTCTTTGACCATCCGGAGCGAGGCGATTACCTCCGGGGCTGAGATAAACCTGGCGTGCGGGGCGGCCTCCTGCAGGTAGGTCAGTTCCAGGTAGCGCAGGCGCACGCTCTCCACGCCGAGACGCTTCCCGTCCAGCGCGAGGGACTGAGCGGCCCGGCGGAAGGTCTCTCCCCAGCGGGATGGGTCTTCCCCGTAGGGGAACGGGAGCAGTTCAAAAGGCGCTCCCTCCGTCTTGGGGGTCTCCAGTTCCGGCAGAATCAAGGCTGCCGGCCCTTCCGCCGGGAAGATGCCCACGATGGGGCGCTCCATGAGGTGAAAGTGCATCCCGGTCAGATAAGTGAGCGTAGGGCCGGGGTTCAGCACGAGCGCATCCAGGTCGGCGCTGCCCAGAGCATCTCGCAAACGGCGCTGTCGGTTCAAAATGGGGGTATCTTCCATGAGGCAAACTCCGTGTAAAGGGAAGTGGGCGGTGACGTATAAGATGATTATAGCCGCTTTTCCCGATTTTGGTTTCCTCCTTGCCACAAGCAAAATATTGCGATATTATCTGTTAGGTCTACATATTTTGCGGGCAATCATCACTTTCTCCGGTCATGGCACCCTTCAATCTCTTTGCATTTAATTCCATCCACAACTGGCGGCGCGTTTTGCGCGCCAACCCGCCGGTAGCGCCGAAATATCGGGGGAAACTGGCGCGGCTCATGCTCCCCGGTCTGCTCTCCGCTCCTTTTCGGGTTTACGAGCAGAGACGGCACGGTGAGACCTTGGAGCAGGTCACCATCCACGACGAGCCCCTCTTCATCATGGGGCCGGCGCGCAGCGGCACCACTCACCTGCACAACCTGATTGGACAAGACCCCAATTTTGGTTACGTCTCCACTCTGCAAGGGGTCGCTCCGGGTTTTGTGCTCAGCGGGGAGAAATGGCTGCGCCGGATGGTCTCCCGTGCTCTGCCGGAGACGCGTCCCATGGACAACATGGCCGTCTCGCTGGATGCCCCGCAGGAGGAGGAAGTTGCCATGGCGAACACCTCCCCCCACACTTTTTTGCATCATCTGCTCTTTCCGCAGCGCGCTCGCGATTACTTCAATGCCTACTACGTGATGCGCGACCTCACCCCGCAGGCCCTGGCTGAGTGGCGCGAAGACTACCTTAGGGTGCTCAAAGTGGCGACTTATCTCTTCAAGGGAAAACCCCTGGTACTCAAGTCGCCCATCAACAATGGGCGCGCCCTCCACCTGCTTCTGCTCTTCCCGCGGGCGCGCTTCATCAACATTTACCGCGAGCCGCTCCATATCATGGTCTCCACGCGGCACATGTACCGCCAGATTTTGCCGCCCCACAATTTGCAGGATTTCACCTGGGAGGATGTAGACCGCAACAATCTGGAATTCATGGTGGAATCGATGCAAAAATGGATGGCCGACCGGCGGCGTATTCCCGCCAAAAATATCGTGGATGTGCGTTACGAGGATTTGGTGGAGAATCCCCTCGGGGAGTTGCAGCGCATTTATGAGGCTCTCCGCCTGCCCGTGAAGGACGCTCTGCCCCGCTGGAAATCCTACCTGGATGGGTTGCAGGGATACCGCCCCAACAAATTCGAGCCGCACCCCGAAGATACCGCCCTGGCCCGCCAACACCTGGGATTTCTGTACGAAGCCTGGGATTATCCCCTGCCCGAAGGAACAGAAACATGAACACTTCGCCTTACGCTCCCCTTACCCCCGATACCGCCAATGCCCCGCTGCCCCCGCTGGCCGCCGGGCGTCCTTTGTTGGGCCATGCCGTGGAGATGTACCGCGAATCCATCCTCCATATGCGCGATTTGTACTACCGCTACGGCCCCATCTACCGCGTGCGCGTCCCCGGTCGGGAATACACCA
>DRKV01000040.1 GCA_011051635.1 Chloroflexota bacterium
ACGAACAGTTGCGGGAAGGCGACCGACTGCGCCGTGACTACCACGGTGTAATCGCCGGGGGCTGCGCCGACAGGGGAGACCGCCGTCACCAGCCCGGAGGTCTCCGCCGAGACCGTCCAGCCGGCGGGGGCGCGCACCGTGAGGGGGTAAGCCCCGTCGAAGTTGGCGGCAATTCCGGCGGTGAAGGCGGTCTGCTCGCCGGAGGGGATGCTGCTGCTCTCGTCGTCCAAGGTGAGGGTGAAGAAGGCCGCCGTGCCGTCGAAGGTTACGGTGTCGCCCGTCCCGTCGGGGGTCACGGTGAGGGGGGCGGAGGGGTTCGCCAGGGCGAAGCCGTTTGCGGGGCTGACCGCCGTTCCGCCCACGGTAAGCGTTCCGGCGGCGGCGGCCAGGGACGCCCCGCTAGCCGCCAGGGGGGTGAAGGATGCGGCGGCGGCGAAGTCGGGGGTGGGGGCGCTTCCGCTCCCGCTCACATCCAGGGCGGCGGTCTGGAGGGTGAAGGTTCCGGTGTAGGTCGTTCCGGCGAGGGTCAGGGCGGCGTCTTCCAGGGTGAAATCGAAATCGCTGCCGCCGGTGAGGCTGAAATCGTAAACCGCGTACTGCGCGCCCGCGCCCAGGGGCGTCAGGGCGGGGGCGTGGAGCGCCAGGGTTCCCTGCGCACTGCCCGCTACGCTCACGCCGGAAGTTTCCAGGTAGGCCGGGGCGGGGGAATCCCCCAAGGGAACGGCGCTGACCGCCCCGCTGCCCAGCAGAGTCCCGTTTTGGAAGACCTGGGCGGCGGAGGCATCCACGCTCTCGAAGGCGAATGGCTGGGGCGCGGCGCTGCTCCAGGCCTGCTCGAAAGTCCCGTACAGGCCGGTGAGGGCGGTCTGCACGTTTGCCTGTACCTCTCCGCCGCTCAGGGAAGCGGGGACATCCATGCGGAGGCTGGCAACGGGCTGGTCGGCGGGGGCGTCCAGGGGAAGTACGTAGAGGGATGCGGGCAGGGGCGGGTCGGCGCGGTTGATGGCCGCCGTGCCCGCAGCGATGCCCAGCGTCGCCCCGCGGGTGCACCAGTCCCCATCGCCTATGTCTTCGCAAGCGTCTTTGGCTTGTTCGCCCATATCGCTTGCGGTTTGTTTGGCGGCGGCGAGCACCTGGCTGATGTCCCGGTTGCCCAGGGGCATATTCTCGAAGAAGCCGGCCCAAAAGCCTATCGTGACGGTGAAGAAACTGGAAGAAAAGCCGCCGATGAAACTGCCGATTTTTTCGCCGAATTCCGCCAGGACGCTGTAGGAAACGGCGGCGGAGTGCTGGCCGTTTTCCATCGTGTCCACGATGGCGCCGGTGGCATTGTTGATTTCCAGCCAGCCGATGGTGGGTTCGTTTGCGCCGGGGAGGGTGACCATCTCGGCGGGGAGGACGACGAAGACCTCGGGGTCGGCGGTGACGGCGGCGGTGATGCGCGCTTTGGCCTGCTCCGAGACGGGGAGGGCTTCCACTTCGTCCAGCCGCCCGGAACGGATGAGTTCGAAGGGGATTCCGGCGGCCCCGGCGGCCTCGAAGACCGCCCCTGTGCCGGTGAGCGGCGGGGGGGCGATTTCCTGCAAGACTTGCTGCTCGGCGCTCATATCCAGCAGGGCGCGCCAGTAGAGAAAGCCGGTGCGGGCATCCGCGCTCTGACCGGGCCAGGCGATGGCGCGCAGCGGGTTGTGGAGCAGGTCGAAGGAGATGCTGCTCTTGGCGGTGATTTCGTTCCACTCCCAGCCGACGGTGAAAAGGCGCGGTTCGGCGGGGTAGGCGCGCACCAGCAGACTGTCGGACAGGTAAGCGTGCCCCTGGTCGGAGGCGGCGGCGAATTTGAGGAGGTGCATCTTCTGTCCCAGGCGGGTCACCGCCCCAAAGGTGCGCATGGTCTCCTGCGCCAGGGCCTGCACCTCAGGGGAGGGGTCGGGGTCGTCTTCCAGGCCGGCGGTTGCTTCGCGGGCGGCAATCCCCTCCAGGGAGAGGCGCACCATGCGCTGGTAGGTGTCATCCAGGGCTTCGGGCGGGACGGTGTACCCCGCTACCAGCGTGGACCAGGAAGAAAGGATGCTCACGCGGGGCGTGGAATCGCGGCTGATGTTCCCCACCAGCCCGCCGTTGAGGCGCGCCGCGTAGCCGAGGTCGTCGAAAAGTTCCCGCCGGTAGGCGGCGGTGTTGCCTTGCGGGTCGCTGAGGGTGAAATCCAGCCATTCGGCGGTGACGAAATCCTGGGCAAAGGGGAAGTTGGAGAGAATTTCGTCGAAGGTATCCCCGTCAACCTGGGTGTCGTCGCCGATGACGAAGTAGGGGGTGTAGGCGTGCTGGGCGGTGGCGTACACCATGCCGTTGGTGATGTCGCTCTCCACGATGTGCCCGAAGATGAGCGGTTCGCCGACCAGTTCCACGGTGGCGAAGGTGGCGGTCAGCGGGCGGAGAGTGTAGAGGTTGGTGCCTCCGACCGGGAATTGTGAGTACTTCTCCACTTCCAGGCTGACGGTGACGTGGTGGCGGAGGGAGTCGGGCAGTTCGTTTATCCGCTCCCCCGCAGGTGTGCCGAAGACCTGTCCCGCGGCGGCCTCCGGGAAGGATGGGTCGAAACTCGTCCAGCCGCTGCCGGGCAGGTAGGCCTCCACCCAGGCGTGGGAGCGGGCTTCGGTCAGGAGGGAGGCGTCGTTGAGGGGGTCGGCGGGGGTCGCGGCGGCGGAGAGGTTGCCGCTGGGCGCGGCGGGAGCGGGGAACATGGAGGCCAGCAGGGTGCGGGCGTCGCTCTCGGACAAACTTCCCAGGCGGTAGGCGGCGGGGATGCCGCTGGCGCGCAGCAGGGCGACCAGCAGACTGGTTTGGTCGTAGGCGTTACCGGCGCGGCTCCACAGCGCGCCGCGCGCCCCGCGCAAACTCCCGGTGTAAACTTCGTAATTCAGGCCGCGGACGTATTCGAAGAGGGCCTGCGGGTCGTTGCCCAGGGCGGCGGCCTGCCGGATGACGTACCGGTCATCGCAATTGGCGTCCGGGGTGCAGACCAGCCACTCGGCGAAGCCATCCGGGGCGAGGGTGACCGGGGAGGCGGCGGCGCTTTGCGGGCGGGCGCGCCATGCGGCGTAGGCGTGCGCGCCGTCGTCCAGGGTGATGAAGTCGGCGGCTGTGGAGGGAGCGGTAAGGGTGATGACGACGGAGGTCTCTCCCAGGGGCGGGATGTCGCCCAGGGAGATTGCCAGGGTATCGCCCTCCTGTGTCACGGGGCGGGAGGCGCTCCGGAAGGCGGCCTGCGGGTTGGTGATGGTGAAGACCAGTTGCGCGCCGTGCAGGGTGTTGCCGTCGGCGGAGAAATCGGCCGCGGCGATGGCCTCCATCGTCTCGGTGAGGGTTGCGCCCGCGGCGATAGCGGGGCGCACCTCCGGCTCCAGGGTGTTGCGCAGGGTGTAGGTGACGGCCACCGTCCCGCCCGCCTGGGCTGTGGACTGGGCGCGGGTGAGTTGCAGGGCCGAGGATTCCGCCGGAAGGGTGAGGTCTGCGGACTGCGGGGCGGCGGCGGGGGCGGCCTGCGCCGCGGGACGGACGGCGGGGAGCATCCCGGTCAGCATGGAGAAGATGACCAGGATGGAAAAGATGCGGTAGGCGGGGGAGACGGGACGGTACATGGGGGATTCCTTGTGGGTGGTGAGGTAGTTTAGGTAGTTGCTTGGTTGAATAGTTGAGTAGTGGGGTAGTTCTGCCCAATTTGG
>DRKV01000041.1 GCA_011051635.1 Chloroflexota bacterium
ATGCTCCATCGCCACGGGGCAACGGGGATGGAAACGGCATCCGGAGGGTGGGTTCAGGGGGCTGGGCACATCGCCTTCCAGAATGATGCGCTCGCGCTGGATGGTCGGGTCGGGGATGGGGATGGCCGACATGAGGGCCTGGGTATAGGGGTGCAACGGGTTGCGGAAAAGTTCATCCCGCGGGGCCATTTCCACCATCTTGCCGAGGTACATAACCGCCACGCGGTCGGAGATGTGCTCGACGACGCTCAGGTTGTGGGCAATGAAGAGGTAGGTGAGGCCGAATTCTTTCTGCAAATCCTTGAGGATGTTGAGCACCTGGGCCTGAATGGAGACATCCAACGCCGAAACGGGTTCGTCGGCGACGATGAAGCGGGGACGCAGGGCCAGAGCGCGGGCAATCCCGATGCGCTGGCGCTGACCGCCGGAGAACTCGTGCGGGTAACGGCGGGCATGGTAATCTTCCAGGCCGACCTTGCGCAGCATTTCGATGACGGTTTCGAAACGTTCTTTGGCGGTGCCGATTTTGTGGATTTTCAGCCCTTCGGCAATGGATTCGCCAATCGGGATGCGAGGGTCAAGCGAGGCGTAAGGGTCCTGAAAGATGATTTGCATATCGCGGCGCAGGGCTTTCAGTTCGCGGCCGCGCAAGGAAGCCACATCCACGCCGTCGAAAAACACCGAGCCGCCGGTAGGTTCGAGCAAACGGAGCATGGTGCGTCCGACGGTAGTCTTGCCACAGCCAGATTCGCCCACCAATCCCAACGTCTCGCCTTCGCGGATGAAGAAAGAGACGTCATCCACCGCCTGCACCCAGGCTTTCACTCGCTGGAGCAAACCGCCGCGCACAGGGAAGTATTTCACCAGGTTCTTGACCTGAATAAGTTCTTTGGGTTTGTTGTCGGTTGCAGTCATTTCACTCATAGGTTGCCTCTTGTGCTACGGGATGGTTGTCAGACAATCTGTGCGGCGTCTCCGGCCAGCGGAGCCTGGTGTTCATCGGTGCTCTGATACAGCCAGCAACGCACCAGGTGGTTTTCTCCCACCGGAACGAGGTCAGGCTCCACCTCGGTGCAGATAGCCAGTTGGTTCTCAATCCGCGCCCGACAGCGGGGGGCAAACTGGCAGCCCGGCGGCAAGTTGACGAGGTTGGGCACGGAGCCGGGGATGGTTTCCAGACGCTCAGTAACGCGTCCCAAAACAGGAATGGAAGCAATCAGGCCACGGGTGTAGGGGTGTTTCGGCTCCTCGAAGATGGTGCGCACATCACTTTGCTCGACAATCCGCCCGGCGTACATAACCGCCACCCGGTCGGCCATTTCTGCAATCACGCCCAGGTCGTGGGTGATGAGAATGACGGAAGTATTGGTGCGTTTTTGCAGGTCGCGCATCAAGTCAAGGATTTGCGCCTGAATGGTCACGTCCAGCGCCGTGGTCGGCTCGTCGGCGATGAGGAGTTGCGGGCTGAGGGCCAGAGCCATGGCAATCATAACGCGCTGCGCCTGTCCGCCGGACATCTCGTGCGGGAAAGCATGGGCTTTGTTTTCGGCATCGGGAATTCCCACCAGGCGCAGCAAATCAACAGCCTTTTCCCAGGCTTCCTCTTTGCTCATGTTCTCATGGATTTGGAAGACCTCGGCTACCTGGTCTCCCACCTTGAAAACGGGGTTGAGGCTGGTTTGCGGCTGCTGGAAAATCATGGACATGCGGTTGCCGCGCATGTGTACCATCTCGTCTTCGCTGAGTTCCAGCAAGTTGCGGCCTTCAAAGATGATTTCTCCATCTACAATTTTGCCGGGCACGCCCACCAAGCGCATAATGGAAAGCGAGGTCACGCTTTTACCGCAGCCCGATTCCCCCACCAGGCCGAGCACTTCACCGCGACGCACGGTGAAGTCAACACCATCCACGGCCTTGACAACGCCGTCTTCGGTGAAGAAATACGTTTTGAGATTGCGGACTTCCAACAGGTTATCAGAGGTTTGGTCGGTCACAGGCTTCCTCCCAGAATGGAGTTCAATGAGGTATTAGGTCTTTCGGTCATTTGTCCATCGAGACATCGCACAATTCATGTGTACGCACATAATCCACCAGGGGCTGCCTGCTTTCCACATGGAAAGACCCGGCGATGGGATAACCCTGGTTGCGCCCGAAGACGGCATTGGTTTCTGCGTGACGCCCTTCCAGAGGCATAATCAAGTATTCCACGTTGGAGAAGTACTTGACGTTAGAGTGTATCCGCACCGGAGCAGCATACCGCAGTTCCAGCACCACCATACGGGGATGGGTGTGATAATCGTTGTAGGTGGCGTCGGAAAGGCTCAGGGAATCCCAGCGCTTGGGGCCGGAGATGGCCTCGTTGAACAAGGCGGTGATTTCCTGAAACTCTTGTGAGTCGGGCGGTACTTCTACCGGTTTGCCCCGACAGTAAACGGTAATGGCAATCGGCTGCTCCGAGAATCCTTTCTGGAACCAGCGCGGGTCACCGGTATTGATGGTTATCATCCCATAAATCAGGATGACGACAACAGCCGTGGTCGAAACAAGGAACTGCCAGATGGATGGCTTACGACGTTCTTCAGACAAAAGTGTTCCTGCCAATATACGGAGGAGCAAACGCCCCTCCAGAATGTTGTTTAGTGTTTGAGGCGCGGGTCCATTGCATCGCGCAGTCCGTCGCCGATATAGTTGAAGGCCAGCGAGCAGACGAAGATGACCAGCCCGGGATAGAAGACTTTAGCAGGCTGGGTCCACATATCATTCTGGTACTCATTGAGCATATTGCCCCAGGTCGGAATAGGGGGCTGGATGCCGAACCCCAGGAAGGAGAGGGCCGATTCCAGAATGATGACACCGCCCAATCCAAGCGTGGCCGCCACAATTATAGGAGCCAGTGAGTTGGGAATCATGTGGCGCACGATGATTTCAAAATCACCCATACCGAGGGCCTTGGCGGCCTCGGCAAACTCCTGGTTGCGCAGCGAAAGCACCTGAGCGCGCACCAGACGGCTGGAGCCCATCCACCCAAAGATGATGAGGATGACCGTAATGATGACCGCACTGCTCCACTCGCGCGGCAGCCCCGGAATGGTGATGCCCCGCAAAAGAGCAGAGAAGGCCAGCAAGAGGGGTAGCAACGGCAGGGTAATGAGAAATTCCACAAAACGCTGGATGGCATCATCTATCAGACCGCCAAAATAGCCGGAAATAGCCCCAATCACCACCCCCAACAACTGGCTGAAGAACACCACGATGATGGAGACGCTCAAAGAAATGCGCCCGGCGTAAAGCAGGCGGCTGAAAACATCCCGTCCAATGGCATCCGTGCCCATGGGATGGAATTTACTCGGCACAAAGGAAGGCGGGGAGTTACGCAGCAAGATGCCGGTTTCGGGGTCTTTTGCCAGGTCGTTGACCGGGTCGTAAGGGGCGATGACGGGCGCGGCAAAGCAGGCCGCGGCAATGAGGACGATAGCGATAAGCCCGGCCACCGCCAGCCTGTGTTTGCGAAAACGTTTCCAGACAACAGCCCAGTAACTTTCTTCTTCTATGGTAAGCAGTTTTTCGCTTTCAAGTTCAGCAACGGCCATACCGAAATTCTCCTTCTGCATTTAAGGCCGACAAGGTCAGCCCCTGAAACTCTAATTGAAGCGGATGCGGGGGTCAACAATGGTGTAGAGAATATC
>DRKV01000042.1 GCA_011051635.1 Chloroflexota bacterium
GCTCCTGTACGTCCTGACCTTCAACCTGCAAGACCGCGTGGCGCGCTCCTTCGCTTTCATCCTGGCCTGCGTGACCGTGGTCTTCGTGGGAGAAGCGCTGGCCAGCACCAGCGCCGCGGAGCAGGGGGCGGTCGCCTGGCTGCAACTGGAATGGGTCGGGGTGATTTTCTTGCCCGCCTCGTACTTTTACGCTTCGGATGCCCTTCTGGACGCTACCGGGCGTCCCTCGCGAGGACGCCGCCGCCTGGTGGTGCGCCTGAATTTTGTGCTGGCCGCGGTTTTCCTGTGGTTGCTGCCCGGCAACTGGCTGGTGCGTCCCGCCCTGCAAGCCGCCGCGCCCGCTCCCGCCCTCCAGCCGGGGAAATTGGCCTGGCTTTTTGCCCTGTACTACGCCGCCATCATCCTTTGGGCAGCGGTCAACTTCCGAAGGGCCTACGGGCGTACCCTCACCCGCACCAGCCGCCGGCGGATGCTTTACCTGATGGCCGGCGCTACCGCTCCGGCGCTGGGGTCTTTCCCCTATCTCCTGCTGGGGACAGGTTGGGCGCTGCGCTTCCCGACCCTTTTCTGGACTGCGGCTGTCGCCAGCAACGCCGCCATGAGCATCCTGCTGGTGGTGATGGCCTACGCCTTGGCCTTCTTTGGCGTCCCCTGGCCCGACCGGGTGGTCAAAAGCCGCATGTTCCGCTGGATTTTGAGCGGCCCGGTGACCGCTTCCACTGTGCTGGCTGCCGCCACAGTGACGCGCCGCATCGGGGAACGCTTCGGTCTGGCCTACAATGCCGCCGTGCCTCTCGTGATGGTGGTCTCCATCCTGGTGCTGCAATACAGCATCATCCTCTTCGCCCCGTGGTGGGAACGCTGGCTTTTCGGGCGGGAAGACCGCAACATCCGCCTGCTCAAAGACCTGGAAGACCGCCTTCTCAGTGAGGAAGACCTGCGCCAGTTTCTGGAATCCGTGCTGGCGGCGGTTTGCGAGCGGCTGGACGCCTCGCGGGCCTTCATCGCCGCCCTGAACGCGGATGGCTTCCAGCGGGCTATCTCTATCGGACGCTGGAAATCCGGGCAGGACGCGCTCCCCGAAGGCGAGATGCTCCAAATCCTGGAACGCAGCGACGCCGCCGAGAACGGCGAACTGTTCTCCTGGGGTTCCTACTGGGTTGCGCCTCTGTTCGCCCGCGCTCCCGAAAAACCAGATGCGGAATCCCAGTTGGTGGGATTGATGGTCATAGACGGCAGTCACAGCACTGAGCCGGACGAAGAACAACGCGAGGCCCTTTCCGTGCTGGCCGGACGCGCCGCCGCGGCGCTCTACGACCACCGCTTGCAGCAGCAGGTCATGTCCGGTTTGTCGGCTCTGCGCCCCCAGGTGGACGTCATCCAGCGGCTGCGCGCCGCCTCCCGTTACGGGAGCAGCAACGTCCTTTCCAGGCCCCAGATTCCCCTGGAGAAGACCACGCTTTCCAAATGGGTCAAAGACGCCCTCACCCATTTTTGGGGCGGCCCCAAATTGACCGAAAGTCCCCTGTTGGAATTGCAAATCGTACAGGATGCCGTCCAGGCCGGCGACAGCCCGCCCAACGCCCTGCGGAACATCCTGAAACAAGCCATCGAGGAGGTGCGCCCGCCGGGGGAACGGCGTTTTACGGCGGAATGGATTTTGTATAATATCCTGGAAATGAAGTTCATGGAGGGCCGCAAGGTGCGCGATATCGCCATGCGCCTTGCCGTTTCGGAAGCCGATTTCTACCGCAAACAGCGCGTTGCCATCGAAGAGGTCGCCCGTGTGGTGGTCAACATGGAAAAGCAGCGCCGCCAGACGGCAGAGCGGCAGGAAACAGACCCCACGGCTGCGGAAGAAGCCGCGGGAAATATCCAACATGAGGGTTGATTTTGCAAAGGGAAATCATTAATGGTAAGCCAAGCACTTGCACCGCAATCCGTTGCCA
Source organism: Chloroflexota bacterium (assembly GCA_011051635.1). Classification (GTDB taxonomy): domain Bacteria; phylum Chloroflexota; class Anaerolineae; order Anaerolineales; family DRKV01; genus DRKV01. The sequence continues at coordinate 1,950 of DRKV01000042.1, forward strand.
CACCGCAAGTAGATGAGGGGTGGTGGACTTCGCTGCTGAAAGAAGAAGCGCGCTGGGGCGGCGCCGACGCCGCGGAGGAGCCTTTCCCCGCCGAAGATTCTCCCCCGCCCCAGGAACCCGACTGGGAACGCGTCACGCACATCTTCGAGACCGACGACGTTGTGGAAGCCAGCGTGTATGCCTGCAACCAGGGCGGCCTGCTGGTAGAAAACGACATCCTGCGCGGCTTCGTCCCCGTCTCTCACCTGCAGGCCACCACCCATGCCCTCCGGGAGGGCAAATTGCCCGCCGACTGGGAAAAGGGGGATGTGCCGCACCTCGTCCAAGCCCTGCTGGAGAAGCATATCGGGCGCACCCTGCGCCTGAAAGTCATCGAATGCGACCAAAAGCGGGGGCGCATTGTGCTTTCGGAACACGCCGCCCGTACCGCTCCGGGGCAGCGGGTGCGCTTGCTGCAAACCATCCAGCCGGGACAGCGCCTGCGCGGGACGGTCACCAACCTCACCCGTTTCGGCGCATTCGTGGATTTGGGCGGGCTGGAGGGGTTGATTCACATTTCGGAACTTTCCTGGGGGCGCGTGCAGCATCCCTCCCAAATCGTGGGCGTCGGGCAGGAGGTGGAGGTATACGTCGTGCGGGTCGAGCGGGAGAGCCGCCGCGTGGCGCTGAGTTTGAAGCGTCTGCACCCCAACCCGTGGGAGAGCGCGGCAGAACGCTACCGAGTCGGGCAGGTGGTGGCGGTGGAAATCACCACCGTGGCCTCCTTCGGAGCCTTTGCCCGCGTGGAGAAGGGGTTGGACGGCCTGATTCACGTCTCCGAGATGCCCGCCAACAACGGCAACAAACCCCGCCCCCGCGATGTCGTGCGGGAGGGCGAGACGGTCAACGCCCGCATCGTGCACATAGACGCCTCCCGTCAACGGATGGGGCTGAGTTTACTGATGGATTGAACCGCAATGGCGAAACGCATCTGGGGGTCTTTGCTGGGGGTTCTGCTGGGGTTCGCGGGCGCGGGGGCGCTCTTCTGGGCGGCGCGTCCGCCGCAGGGAACCCCGGTCACATTGCGCCCGCCGCCTACTCCTGCTCCCCTCGTTGTGGATGTGGATGGAGCGGTGGCCGCGCCGGGGGTGTACTCCCTGCCGCCGGAGAGCCGCGTGCGGGATGCGCTGGACGCCGCGGGAGGTCTCCTGCCCGAGGCGGATACCCGCTCCCTGAATCTGGCAGCCCCCCTGGAGGACGGGACCCGCTTATGGGTGCCTGCGCTCCCCCAGGAAACGGCAGCCCCCCAAAGCAGGTCCGTCTCCCCCGGCAGCCTCGGGGGGCAGGCGTCCTCTCCGGGGACGGAGACGACCTCAAAAATCAACCTCAACACCGCATCTCAGGAAGAATTGGAGAGTTTGCCCGGCATCGGGCCTGCCCTGGCGGAGAACATCATCACTTACCGGCAGGAACACGGCCCCTTTGTGGTGATTGACGAAATCCAGAACGTCTCCGGCATCGGCCCGGCGAAGTTCGAGAAAATCCGCGATTTGATAACCGTCGCCCCCTGAGCGAGCAACAGAA
>DRKV01000043.1 GCA_011051635.1 Chloroflexota bacterium
AGCAATCGTGACCGTGGGACAACTGCTCGCAGTTGTCCCACGCACCTATTTCAAGAAACGCTCGTAATACTGCCTCCCCAGGGGAGCAATAGAGGCCGTACTGGTGCCGCTGTCATACTCAATGCACAGATTCTCGAAGCACTGCCAGTACACGTCCGGCTCCGATTTGTCCTTCACGCTCAGTTCCATGATGGGGACGCCAAAGACATCGATACCGGAATACTTGCTGATGATGTTGTCCCAGAAGAAGCGCGGGATGTTGTGACCGAGCGTGCCGCTTTCATCCAGGGGGAGGAACATCATTCGGTCATTGTCCAGTCTCGGTTCCAAGTTTTCCCGCTCCACACCGAGTTTCAGAGGAACAGGCACCAACCGGACAGCCCCGTGTTCCTGGTCCCACTCCAAGACCACGTTAGCGTACACCCGTAAAATATGCCCTTGAGCATCGGTTATCAGGGGAGCGATTTCTTCTCCCGTGAATTCCAGGGTCAGACGGTCTTCCCAGGCATTGAAGGCCTCGGTGGCATCACGCGCGATGTTCGCCTGGGGGGAGTTATCCTGAGAGGGAACGCGCTCAGCGTACACCCAGGCTCCGTAGGGGAGCAAATACACCTGGTTGTAAGGGTCGTCCTTCCAGATGTACATCCCCAGGTTCTCGAAGTACATCTCGAAACGCTGCTTTGCGGCGTGATAACGATAATTGGTCAGGGGACGTCCTACCACGCTCTCCCCCAGCGCATCATAAGCATTGGCAATAGCAGCCGGTGCCCAGTACTCCCCGATTTGACGCCAGGTAGGGCCTTCCGGGTCCTTGCTTGGGGGTTCTGGCGCGACCTGCTCTTTCCCCACGGGAGCCAGGAAAGTGACACCGCTGGCTTTGTCGTAAATCAGGACACCGCTATCGAAAATCTGGCGGATTTGTTCGCCCTCATCCACGGCATCGCTTCTCGCCGCGCCTAAACCACCGGGGATGATTCCGGCAATTGTCTCGTACAACCCCACCAATTGGGGCGCAACCGGTTTGCCAGGAATAGGCGTAGGCGTCACCGGCAGGGGCGCATCATCACAGCCGGACAACATGACAACAGTCAGGAGAAAGATGGCCACCCACCTTCTCATCCCAGACGAAAAGAGTATAATGGCTTTCATAGGTTTATACCAAACAGGGACAGAAGAGGGGATAAACACCCCCCACCACGTTACATTGAGCAATCAAATTCGAAAGTATTATACCCTATTTACACAGAATTTTGTAAGACAAACAGATTTTCCATGATGCTTGCGCGTGCGCCCTGGCAGAGACAACATATTCTGCAAAGTCACCCCACCAAAATCAACGGCACAGGCGTAAAGACCAGCACAAAGAGCACTATCCCGAAGATGGCAACCGCCCGGCGGCGGGGGTCCAAGGACGTAATCTGGTCCAACGGCTCGGCATAGACGCGCCCCAGGAAGAAGAGCAGCAAAGCCCACAGCCACCAGCCGCTCCACACCATGCCAAGCAACACCAGCGCCGCCAGGATGAAAGGGTACAACCGGCGGACGCGCTTCCCCAGCAGGACGTACATGACGTGCCCCCCGTCCAGTTGCCCGGCGGGGACGAGATTCAACGCGGTCACCAGCAGCCCGGCCCAGCCGGCCCAGGCCACGGGATGGAGGAGGACATCCTGCCCGCCGAAGGGAAGCGGACGCCCCGTAAAGAAGTAGCGCAGCCAATAGAGGAGTGGGTGCAACCCGCCGTAGGAGGCCGGTTCCGGCAGGAATTTTCCGAAGACGGCAAATTTCGCCAGGAGGTATAAAATGGAGTTCCCTTCCAGGCTGAGCGCCGTACCAGGCACGGCGGCAAGGGGCAGGGTATCCAGCCGGGAAAGGGACAACCCCAACAACAGCACCGGCACGGCCACCACCATCCCCGCCAGCGGCCCGGCGATGCCGATGTCCAGAAGAACGCGCTTATTCTTGGGCGGCTCTTTGAGTTGGATGAACGCTCCCATCGTCCCGAAGGGACTGAAGGGGAAGGGGATGAAATACGGCAGAGTGACGTGCGTTTTGTGGTAACGCCCCGCCAGATAGTGCCCGAACTCGTGCGCCAGGAGAATCGCCAGCAGGCTGACCGCAAAGGGCAGGCCGTTCTTCACCGCCTCCACCAGAAAGCCGCCCCAGGAAATCTCCACCCCCGGCATGGGGCCCTGGTAGGCGTACACGCCGCCCGCGAAGAGCACGCTGAGCAGGGTCAACCCAAACAGCACCAAGTTGACCCACGGATTGGAGGGCTTGGGGTCAAAGACCCCTTCCACCAGGATGACGGTCTGACGGCCATCCTCGACCCGAAACATGGGCGTGAGGCCGAGGGGACGCAGCGCCTCCGCCAGGGCGTCGTAGGCCTGCACCGAATCTCCCAGCAGGTGGCCGCGATAGCGCACGACGTAGTTCTCGCCGCCCCAGGTGACCTCCTCCACCCGAAAGACGCGCTGCACCAGCGCCGTCAGGCGCTCGGCTTCCAAAGAAACAACTGCGTTTGCGTCGGGAATCGTCATGGGGAGAAGACCTGCGTTCAAGACCTGACGGGTTTTTAGAAACCCGTCAGGTCTGTTTTTGGGGGCGCATCCGAGACCTGACGGGTCTTCGGAGACCCGTCAGGTCTGTTTGGGGGAGCGGGAGTGGATGGGAGTCGAACCCACCGCGGCTCGCAACGCGACCCGCCACCGGTTTTGAAGACCGGGGAGCCCACCGGGACCCAGCCACCCCCCTGCGCAGCAGGGAGAGATTATACCACCGCGGTATAATCCCGCCCGTGACTACCCCCGCCGCAGCAGAAACCCCCAGCGCCAACCGTCAGATTGCCCGCGCCGCCGGCACGGTCATGCTGGCCTTCGTGCTCAGCAACGTCGTCGGCCTGGTGCGCCAGATTCTCATCTCCCGCGCCTTCGGAACCGGGGCGGCGATTGACGCTTTCAACGCCGCCAGCACCTACCCCGACCTGATTTTCAACCTGGTGGCGGGGGGGGCGCTGGCTTCGGCTTTCATCCCCACCTTCACGGCGCTCCTGGCGCAGGAGAAGCGCGCCCAGGCCTGGCATCTGGCCTCCAGCATCGTCAACCTGGTACTGCTCCTGCTCACCGCGCTGAGTTTCATCTCCGCCCTCTTCGCCCCCGCCATCGTGGGGCACATCCTGGCCCCGGATTTCTCCCCCGCCCAGCAGGCCCTCACCGCCCATCTGCTGCGCATCCTGCTCATCGCCCCCTCCGTCTTCGGGCTGAGCGGTCTGCTGATGGGCATCCTCAACGCCCATCAGGTCTTCTGGCTGCCCGCCCTGGCTCCCACGATGTACTGGCTGGGGATGATTTTCGGCGTGGTGGCGCTGGCTCCCTCCTGGGGGATAGACGGCCTGGCCTGGGGCGCGGTGCTGGGCGCTTTTTTGCACCTCGGGGTGCAGATTCCCGGTCTGCTGCGTCTGCCGGAGCGCCGCTACCTGCCCACCCTGGGGCTGCGCACTCCCCACGTGCGCGAGGTGGGCCGGCTGATGGCTCCCCGCCTGCTGGGGGTGGCGGTGGTGCAACTCAATTTCGTGGTCAACACCCTGATTGCCAGCGGCCAGCCCGAAGGCAGTTTGACCGCTATCAAAGTGGCCTGGGCGGTGATGACCATGCCGCAGGTAGTGATTGCCCAGGCGATTGCGATTGCCGCCCTGCCCACCTTCTCGGCGCAGATTGCCCGCGGGCAGCCGCAGGAGATGCGCGCCTCCCTGGCCGCCACCCTGCGCGGCGTGCTGCTCCTTTCCCTGCCCGCCGCCGCGGGGCTGATTCTCCTCCGCCTGCCGGTGGTGCGTCTGCTGTTCGAGCGCGGCGCGTTCGACGAGCGCTCCACGCATCTGGTGGCCTGGGCGCTGCTGTGGTACAGCCTGGGGCTGGTTTCGCATTCCGTGGTGGAAATTCTCTCCCGCGCCTTCTACGCTCTGCACGATACCAAAACCCCCGTCTTCGTCGGCGCGGCGGCCATGAGTTTGAACGTCGTCTTCAGTTTCGGTTTTGCCGCCCTTTTCCGTCTGGTCGGGTGGATGCCGCACGGCGGGTTGGCGCTGGCGAACACCCTGGCGACCACGCTGGAGATGAGCGGGTTGCTGTATCTGATGCGCCGCCGGTTGCGCGGCCTGGATGGGAGGGAAATCGGAACGGGCGCCCTTCAGGGTGGCGCGGCGACCCTGGGGATGGTGCTGGCTTTATGGGGGTGGCTCTCCCTCGCGGGGGAGACTGCTCCCTGGGTGAGCGCCGGGGGCGGCATCCTTTTAGGGAGCGCGGTCTATCTGGGGGCGGTCGTCCTCCTGCGGGTCCCCGAAGTCCACACCCTGTTTACCGCCCTCCGCACGCGGCACGTGACACGTGATACGTGATACGTGATACGTGCCACTCATCCCCAGTACAGCCACACCAGTTGGGCAATGCCAATCCCCAGCAAGGTCCCCATCAGGGCCTGCAAGGGGGTGTGCCCCAGCACTTCGCGCAGGTGCTCCTCATTGAGAGGGTGGCCCTCCATCAGGTCCTGCACAATCACGTTGATGATTTCGGCGTGCTTGCCTGCCTGACGGCGGATGCCGGTAGCATCGTAAATCACAATCATGGCTATCGCCACCGCCAGGGCGAAGAGGGGCGTATCGAAACCGGCGTACAGGCCGATGGCATGGGCGACGCCCGCCATGAGCGCCGAATGCGAACTGGGCATCCCGCCCGCGCTGGTGAGGGGCGACCAGTCCCATTTGCCGGTGCGGAAGAATTCAACCGGCAGTTTGATGATTTGCGCCAGGCTCCAGGCGGCGAGGGCGGCAATCAGAACGTGGTTGGAGAGGATGGCTGAGAAGGACATGCGGGGGTGCGGGGTTAGGGGGTTGCGAGGTTAGGGGTCGCG
>DRKV01000044.1 GCA_011051635.1 Chloroflexota bacterium
CTCCTTGAACTGGACAATCTACTGGTAGGGCAATACGCCCCCGACCTGCCGGAGAAAGTCGTGCAGCGTCAGCGCCGCCACGCCTATCACGAGAAACACCGCCCCGTCGGCCCCACTCTTGTCGCAGAAGGGAACACGCTTTACGGCACGGCGGTCAGCAGCGGGCGCGTCACCGGGCGGGTGCGCGTGGTCCACGACCCGTCCCAAACGGCCCTCCTGCCCGGAGAAATCCTGGTCACCGAGGCCACCGACCCCGGCTGGATGCCCGTCTTCATCACCGCGGGGGCGATTGTCACCGAAATCGGGGGGCTGCTCTCGCACACCGCCACCCTGGCCCGCGAGTTGGGGAAGCCCGCCGTCTTTGCCGTCCCGGGGGCTACACAGCGCCTGCGCGACGGGCAGCAGGTGACGGTGGACGGGTGGAGCGGCAGCGTAGAAATCGCGGAACCGCCATCCGCATGAACCCTGTGGACGTTTCTCTTTCCATCCGCCTGCGCGAGGCTGTTGCCGAGGAGTGGCGGCAGTACGGCTTCTTTCCCTGCTACGCCGCTGTGCTGCCCCTGGGAGACCCCGATTTCCACTGGCGCGACGTGCGGAACTTCATCCAGAGCCGCAGCGACCCGTTTTTGCAGGCCGCGACGCTTCTCTTTTGGGGGGCGCGGGTCCTGCGGGTTTTCAGCAAGCAGCCCAAAGGGGGGTTGTCCCGCCGCGTCCCCCTGCAAGGGCGGGGCGTTTTACGCTTCCACACCTTCTTCACCGATTCTTACTTTTACTCCGCTATCCGCAGCCTGTTGCAAAGCGCCGACCTGCCCGAGGAAGAGCGGCGCTTCTGGGAGGGCGTCGCCGTCTCTTTGGTGGAAACCGCCCTCCGCAACCGGGAGTTTCGCGTCCTGAGCGGCGAGACCTTTGCAGTGTTCCCCTTCTTCCCCCGCAAGGAACTGGCTTCCTCCGCCGATGAGAAGACGCGCCGTTTTCTGCGCTGGAGCGGCCTCGGCAAGATAGACCCCGACGCCGACGATACCTTCGTCCTGCTGGAGATGTTCGCCGACTTCTGCGCCTGGCTGTGCGAGGAGGAAGGGCTGCCCTGGCTGGAGGACGAGCGGCGGATGACGCTGCGCGGCAGCATCGCCCGCCTGCTGGCGACTCCCTACTGGAAACTGGCCCGCGCCTACCAGTTCCGGGCGGACGGCATTCGCGCCCCGGCGGTCAATTACACGGATGTCTCCCCCCTCGGCGGGGTAAGCGCCTGGTTCGGCATCCGCCCCGACGACGCCCCCGACCTGACCGTCAACGCCAACGTGCTGCGCTCCCTGCTGGTCAACCGCAAACGCTGGAATCTGCTCCAAACCGCTGCCGGAAAGGAGACCGCCCAGGGCATCCTCGCCTTTTTGGAACGCAACACGAGCAGCGGCCTGTTTCGGCATCCGCGGGGGCACAGTTTCTACCTGCCGGAATTCTACGTCGCCATGTTCGCCCGCCTGTGGACGGTGTGGGAAAGCCTGCCGGAAGCGGAGCGCGCCGCCCTGGACCCGGAAAAGCGCATGGAAAGGCTGCGCCTGGCCGCGCTGGATTACCTGGGGAACGAACTCCACCCGCAGCGGAATCTGAACCCCCTGGATGCAGCCCTGGCCCTGGAAGCGGCGCGCTCCCTGAGGGCCAAATCGGCCACCTGGATTTCGGGGTGGCAGCGCATCCTGGAAGCGCAAGCCGCCCCTGAGGGAATCCCATACCCGGCCTACGAAATCTTCAAAGGAAAAATCCCGACCCACATGGTCTACGGCTCCCCGGCCACAACCGCCGCCCTGACGCTCACCGCGTTGCAGGGATACCGCCCGCCTGCTGCGGGGACAACTGTTCAGCCTGCCCCGCCCGGCGATTGAAATCACAGCGACGACCGCAAAACCTGCCATGTCCCCATCCAACAAATTCCACCCCATCACAATCTTCCTGCTGCTGGCGGGCCTTCTGCTGGCCTGCACTGCCGCGGGGCAGTCCGTCCGGGGGCAAACCCCTTCCCCGGCAAAATCTCCCTCCGCAACGACGCTCTCTCCCGACAAATGGGCTTTGTGGAGCAGCGGGACGCGCCTGCGGGGCACCAACGTCTATCAGCGCCGGGTTTACCCCGAATTGGATGAGGGTCTCCTCGGTTCCGGCGACTTTGGGCCGCCTTTCACCCAGGCCGATTTCGACCATCTGGCCGCGCTGGGGGCCAATTACGTCAATCTCTCGCATCCCGGCCTGTACACCGAGACGCCGCCCTACCAGGTGGACCCGGCGGCGCAAGCCAACCTGGACGCTTTCATTCAGATGGCCGCCAACGCCAACCTGTACGTGGTCATCACCGCCCGCACCGGGCCGGGGCGGAGCGAATTCTGGGCTTTCTGGGGGGAGGACACCGCCAGCGACCCCGAATACGGCTGGTTCGACCCTTCCTACTACAACAACCGCGTGTGGGGAGAGCAGGATGCCCAGGATGCCTGGGTTGCCATGTGGCGCTACACGGCGGAGCGTTACAAGGACAACCCCGCGGTGGTGGGCTACGACCTGATGTGCGAACCCAACTCCAACGATGTGGGCAGTTATCCCCTGGGCGACCCGCTGGACGTGTGGGACCCGGCCCAGTTTCAGGCGGATTACGGCGGCACGCTCTACGACTGGAACCAGTTATACCCGCGCATCGTCTCCGCCATCCGCGAGGTGGACACAGCAACGCCCATCCTGGTCGGCGGCAACGGCTACAGCGCCCCCGATTGGCTGCCTTACATGCAAGTCATCAGCGATACGCGCACCGTGTACACCATCCACCAGTACGACCCGCACACCTACACCCATCAACTCTCCACCACGACGGGCGTCACCTACCCCGGTTACTTCGATACCGACTGGGACGGCACGCCGGAGGACTTCAACCGCGCCTGGCTGGAGAGTTTGCTGAGTGACACGGTAGACGCCTTTCGCCAGGCTCACGGGGGCGTCCCCGTGGCGGCCAACGAGTACGGACTGGTACGCTGGGCGCCCGGCGCGCCGGAGTTCATGGACGACCAGATGGCGCTCTTCGAGCAGCGGGGGATGAACTACGCCCTGTGGGAGTGGAGCACCACCTGGGAGCCGTTCGCTTCCACGATTCACGATTTCAATTTCCGCTACGGCCCCGACCCGGCCAACCGCGCCGATACGCAGAACGCCCTGCAAGATGCCATCACATCCTATTGGGCGCGCAATGCCGCCCGCCCCTTCGGGACGGTGTACCTGCCATTGATGCGGCGCTAACCGTGAAACGCAGGGAGGCCGAGACGCAAAGAGAAATTCTTGGGAACAGAGCCAAAAAACAATGCGTTGACCTGCTCCGAATCATGCCCCTGAAGGAGGCGGTTTCTCGCCGTAGTACTGGTAATATTGCACCTGGATAGGGCCGTTGTACAGTTTCCGCACGCGGTCGGGGCGGGCGCGCTTGAAATAATCGGGGAATTTCTTGTCGGCGGTAATCACGTACAGCGACCAGCCCTTTTTCTTGCGGAACATTTTGTTGAGGGTGATGTAGATGGCGTTCATCTGCTGGAAATCCCCCATTTTGATGCCGTAAGGCGGATTGGTAATCACGATGCCGTACTGCCGGTCAATCCACAGGTCGTGGATGTCCTTCTGCTCGAAGGTGATGTCCCCGGCAACGCCGGCGGCTTCGGCATTGCGGCGCGCGGCGGCCACCGCCTGCGCGTCCGCGTCGTAGCCGAAAATCTCCAGGGAGAGGTCGCGGCGGACGGCGTCTCTGGCATCTCGACGCGCTTCTTTCCAGGCACGGGCAGGGATACGGGGCCATTCTTCCGATGCAAAACGCCGCTTCAAGCCGGGGGCGATGTTGCGCCCCAGCAAGGCGGCCTCAATCAAAATCGTCCCGGAACCGCACATGGGGTCAAGCAGCAACCGCTCCGGCTTCCAAAAACTCAACTGCACCAGGGCGGCGGCCATCGTCTCCCGCAAGGGGGCGGCCACGGATTGCACCCGATAGCCGCGCCGGTGCAATCCGGTTCCGGAGGTATCTATCGTCAGGGTGGCTTCGTCCTTGAGAAGGGCGACCTGCACGGTGAAATCCGGGCCGGTTTCGGGGAGCCACTCCAGATGATAGGCGCTTTTCAGGCGCTCGACGATGGCTTTCTTGACGATGGACTGGCAGGCGCGCACACTTCCCAGGGCGGATTTGACGGACTTCCCCAGAACGGTGAAGCGCCCTTGAGGAGTAATCCACGCTTCCCAGGGCAAGGCTTTGGTCTGCTCGAAGAGTTCGTCGAAAGTCACAGCCCGAAAAGCGCCCATCTTGAGCAGGAGGCGGTCGGCGCTCCGCAGCCAGAGGTTGAAGCGCGGGATGTCTTCCAGGGGGGCGTCGAATTCCACCTTGCCGTTGGAAAGGCGCAAATTTTCGTATCCCAGGGCCTGGACTTCCCATTTGACGACAGTTTCCAGCCCAAAGGCGCAGGTGGCGATGAGATTGACTTTTTCCATACGCAAGAAGTCGGCAGAATCCCGCCGACACAGAGAGGCCGGATGCAGGAGGCGCTGCCTCCTGCATCCGGCTGTTTGCTCATGAAGTTGAAGCAGGCGCGTAACCGCTCAACTTCTCAGTTCTTCCAGTTGGGCGCGGATTTTCTGCGCCGACTGGCGGTAAGCGGCCAGTTTGTCGCGCTCCTTTTGCACCACGGGGGGCGGGGCTTTCTCGGCAAAGGGGCCGGCAAGGAGTTTTTCCAGGCGGGCGATGTGGCTCTCGGCCTCGTCCAGGTCCCTTTGCAGGCGGGCGCGTTCCTCCTCCAAATTGACCATACCGGCCAGGGGGAGGTAGATTTCCACCGGCCCGGCCACCAGAGCGATGTGCCCTTCCGGTTTTTCGGGCAGGGCATCCACAATCCGCATGGCATCGGCATCCAGACCGGCCAGCCGCGCCAGCATGGGACGCTGGGCGCGCAGGAGGTCCGCCTTTTCGGAGACCAGGACGGCGGGGAGTTTGCGTCCGGGTTTGATGTTTTTCTCGGCGCGCAGGTTGCGGATGGCGCGTACCGCGTCTTGCAAGATGGTGAAGTCGGCCACCTTGCCGTCCTCCCAGCCCTCTTTCTCCCGCGCCTGCGGCCAGGGGGCGATAATCAGGGCTTCCGGCCAGTCGGCGGCCAAATCCGCGAGGGGGGAATCGAGCACGGCCTGCCGCAGGTGTCCCCACAGGGCTTCGGTGACGAAGGGCATGTAGGGGTGCAGGAGCCGCAAACTGGTATCCAGAACGCGGATGAGGGTATCGGCGGTGAGACGGGCGCGCGGGCCGCCTTCGGCCAGTTGGGTCTTGGCGGCCTCGATGTACCAATCGGCAAACTCGCTCCAGAAGAAATCGTAAATCTGGCGGCCCGCTTCGCCGTACTGGAAGTTGGCGAACAGGCGCTCCACGCTGCGGATGAGACCTTGCAGGCGCGCCCAAATCCAGGAGTCGGCGAGGGTCCAGTCCTCGGCCCCCACCCCTGGCTCCCCTCCCCCAGTGGGGGAGGGGACGGGGGTGGGGGAAAGCGCCGCGACCACGAAGCGCCCGGCGTTCCAGATTTTGTTGGTGAAGTTGCGGTTGGCCTCCACCTTCTTGAGGCTGAGGTTCATGTCGTTGCCGGGAGTGGCGCCCACCAGGAGGGTGAAGCGCAGGGCGTCCGTGCCGAGGTCGTCCATGACCACGAGGGGGTCAATCACGTTGCCTTTGGTCTTGGACATCTTCTGTCCGTGCTCGTCGCGAATCAGGCCGTGGAGATAGATGGTGTGGAAGGGAACCTCGCCGGTGAACTCCAGCCCCATCATAATCATGCGCGCCACCCAGAAGAAGAGGATGTCGTAGCCGGTCTCCATGATGGAGGTGGGGTAGAAGTAGCGGTAATCCGGCGTCTCTTCGGGCCAGCCGAGGGTGGAGAAGGGCCACAGACCGGAGGAGAACCAGGTATCCAGCACGTCGGGGTCTTGCTCGATGTTAGCCGAGCCGCAATGGGCGCAATGGGTGGGGTCTTCGCGGGCGACGGTTTCTTTGCCGCAGTCGGCGCAGTACCAGACCGGAATGCGGTGTCCCCACCACAACTGGCGGCTGATGCACCAGTCCTGGATGTTTTCCAGCCAGTTGAAGTACACCTTCTCGAAGCGTTCCGGCACGATGCGGATGCGCCCGTCGCGGACGGCCTCCAGCCCGGCGGCGGCGAGGGATTCCATTTTGACGAACCACTGGGTGGAAATCATCGGTTCGATGACTTCACCGCCGCGCTGGGAGACGGGAACCTGATGGCGATACGGCTCCTCCTTGATGACCAAACCGGCAGCGCGCATGTCTTCCCAGAGTTTCTTGCGGGCTTCAAGGCGGTCGAGACCGGCATAGGGGCCGCCGTTTTCGTTGATGCGGGCGTCCTCGTCCAGGACGGAAATCAGTTCCAGGCCGTGCCGCGCCCCGATTTCGTAGTCGTTGGGGTCGTGAGCCGGGGTGATTTTGAGCGCGCCGGTGCCGAATTCCATATCCACGTACTCATCGGCAATTACCGGGATGCGGCGTCCCAGCATGGGCACGATGGCTTGCTTGCCGATGAACTTCTGATAGCGGGGGTCTTCGGGATGGACGGCGACGGCGGTATCGCCGAGGATGGTC
>DRKV01000045.1 GCA_011051635.1 Chloroflexota bacterium
AGTTCTGATGGACTGCGCCTGTCGCAGACGTACCCCCTGTATAACGCTTACCAGGGCGTCGGGGACCATTTCGGCGCTTCTCTGGCCGCCGGGAATTTCAATGCAGATTTCGCCTTCGTCAAGTACGCTGACCTGGTCGTCGGAGTGCCCGGGTTGGATTTGGATACGAATGGGGATGGCGTTGGTGATATTGCCGATGCCGGGGCGATTGATGTCTGGTACGGCGACCTGGGGGGGCTGGCAAATCCCATCACGTTCCATGACGGAAACCCGGAACCTGGGGACGCGCTCGGCGCTGTGCTGGCTACCGGCGATTTCAACGGCGACGGTTATGATGATGCCGCGGTTGGTTCCCCGCTGGAAGATGTCGGCGCGCAAACTGATGCTGGCGCCGTTACCATCGTTTACGGCAGTTCCGCGGATGGCTTGACTTCCTCCGGCGCGCAACTCTGGTATCAGGATGTGATTACCTACAGCAACGGTTCCCCGATAGACCCCTCCGAAGCCGACGATTACTTTGCTTCCGCCCTCGCCGCCGGAGATTTCAACGGGGATGGCTACGATGATTTGGTAATCGGTACGCCCGGTGAAGATACTTCGGGGATTGCGCTCGAACGCGGTGCGGTGCAGTCGCTCAACGGCACGGCCAGCGGCCTGGTGGCAAACAATTCCCGCATTTGGTACGGCGATGCCCCCGGAGACCATCTGGGGACTTCGCTGACGAGCGGGGATTTCAATCGTGATGGTTATGCTGATTTCGCCGCCGGTGCGCCCGACGAGGACGTTTACGTCAACGGCAGTCTGCAAAATGATGCCGGAGGGGTGAATGTGTACTACACGGACAGCACCCTGCCCGATGTGTATCCCCCAACCGTCGTTCACATCGATTCAACCGACATCTCCGGCACCGCCGCCGAAGCCGGAGATGAATTCGGCTTCACCCTGGCAACGCTCCCTGCCCCGCCGGAGCACATTTACTTGCCCCTGGTGGTGCGCTAATCCCGAAATTCGGGGTGGGCGCTCTCAATGAGCGACCGGCGCCCGATAACATCTCTTATCGGGCGTAATATGTCCCCACTGGGCCGCTAAACGCTCTCCAGGCGGGTGCTATCCCCCGAAAAATTCGCACGATAACCAGCCGGGTGACGGTGCACAAGCCAGGAAGGATTTGCCTGCGCCGGTGGGGCCGGTGATGACCAAGTTGAGGGCGCGGCGGATCCAATCTCCCTGGGCCAGTTGCAGCACGAGGGAGCGCGACAGGTTACGTTCGGGGGAAAAATCCAGGTCCTGGGTCCAAGCGGTCTGCGGGAAGCGGGCCTGGCGGATGCGGCGGCGCATGCGGTTGTCTTCTCTGCGGGTGCATTCGTGCTGCACCAGGAGGGCCAACCGTTCTTCGAAAGGCAGTTCGTCGTATTGGGGAGAAGCGAATTGCTCTTCAAGGGCTTCCCGGAAGGCGGAAAGCCGCAGGACGGCCAGTTGGTCTAAAAGGGTTTGACGGGTGAACAAGGGAATACCTCCTCATGCGTAGTAAGATTCCCCGCGGATATTTTCGTGGGGGTTTTCGGGGGTTGGCTGCGCCTGGGGCAGGGTGTCGAGGAAGCGCTTGACGGTGCGGTAACTGTAGGCTTTGGCTTGCAGGGCCAGAGCACAGGCGGCTTCCAGGTCGGCATTTTCTCGGCGGCGGGAGAGGTTGAGAATACCCAGGCAGGTACGGTAGGCCTGTTGGGGGTAGGGGCGGATTGCAAGACAAGCGCAATCAGGGCGGCGGTCTGCGGGCCGATTTGCTGTGCCCAGCGGGTGAAGCGCCCCGGCGACCACTCCAGATAGTTGCGGTGATTGGGGGGCATGTGGGCCTTTTCGGTAGAGTAGTAGCTCGGCTCATCGCAGCGGGTATGGCAGGCAATGCGCCGGTTTTCTTCGGGGTCGTAAACATCTACCGTGTGTGCAGAGGACCGAAGGAGCACTTTCTGGCGGGCGTAGCGGTGCGGGACACTGTAGTGGTGCTTGTGGAAGGTGACATGGTAGTCGATGTGCATGCGCACCGTTTTGACTTCCCGGTAGATGAAATCCTGTGCCGGGAGAGGCTGCAAGGCGTTGCGCTCCATTTGCTCGAAACGTTCCCGCCGGGAATGGCCGCTCTCGGCCATGGGGCGGTCGTTGAGCCAGGCCAGCCGTTGGCGGATGGCCTGGTTGAGTTCCGCCAGGCTGAAAAAACGCTGATGGCGCAAGGGGGCCAACACCCAGCGTTCCACCTGCAAGACGGCGTTCTCCACCAGGGCCTTGTCTTTCGGTTTGCGCACCCTCGTCGGGAGCGCCGCCACCCCGTAGTGGGCGGCCATCTCCTGGTAGGTGGGGTTGAGGTCCGGTTCATAGAAATCTGGCGAGCGCCCCCCCCGATTTGAGGTTCTCCGGGCAAACCAGGCGGGGCGCGCCGCCCAAATAGCGGAACATCCGCCCGTGCCCTGCGATCCAGTCGGGCAGCCGTTGGCTGGGGTGCGCTTCGGCGTAAATCA
>DRKV01000046.1 GCA_011051635.1 Chloroflexota bacterium
AAGTCACCACCGGCCCCCTGGGGCAGGGCTTCGCCAACGGGGTGGGCATGGCTATCGCCCAGGCGCATCTGGCGGCGCGCTTCAACCGTCCCGGCTACCCCCTCTTCGATGGCTACATCTACGCCATCGTCACCGACGGCGACCTGATGGAAGGCGTCAGCGCCGAGGCCGCTTCGCTGGCTGGGCACCTTCGCCTCGGACGCCTCATCTACCTTTACGACGACAACCGCATCTCGATTGACGGCAGCACCGACCTGGCCTTCACCGAAGACCGCGCCGCCCGTTTCGCGGCCTACGGCTGGCAGGTGCTCCGCGTCCCCGACGGCAACGACGTGGAGGCCGTGGATGCCGCCATACAGCAGGCCAAAGCCGACCCGCGCCCTTCCCTCATCGTCTGCCGCACCGTCATCGGTTACGGAGCGCCGCACAAGCAGGGTACGCACGGCGTCCACGGCTCCCCCCTGGGCGAAGAAGAACTGGCCGCCGCCAAAAAGAATCTCGGATGGCCGCCGGAGCCGCGTTTCTACATCCCCGAAGACGTGCTGGCTTATTACCGTCAGGCTGTGGATTTGGGGGAACAGTGGGAAGCGGCCTGGAACGCCATGTTTGCCGCCTACCGAAAGGAATACCCCGCTTTGGGAGCGGAACTGGACCGCCGTTTGAGCGGCTTGCTGCCCCCCGATTGGGAATCGGCCCTTCCGGTTTTCCCCGCCGACGCCGTCGGCATGGCGACGCGGGTTGCTTCGGGGAAGAGCATCAACGCCCTGGCGGGGGTCCTCCCCGAATTGGTGGGCGGTTCCGCCGATTTGGCCCCCTCCACCAAAACCTGGATTGAAGGCTCCCCCGCTTTCGAGCCGGAGACCCCGGAGGGGCGCAACTTCCATTTCGGGGTGCGCGAACATGCCATGGGCGCTATCGTCAACGGGATGGCGCTCTACGGGGGCGTGATTCCCTACGGGGCGACCTTCCTGGTTTTCTCCGACTACATGCGCGGCGCTGTTCGCGTCGGGGCGCTCTCCCGTATCCCCGCTATCTGGGTTTTCACCCACGACAGCATCGGCCTGGGCGAAGACGGCCCCACCCATCAGCCCGTGGAGCATCTCGCCGCCCTGCGCGCCATTCCCAACCTGGTCGTCATCCGCCCGGCAGACGCCAACGAGACCGCCGCGGCCTGGAAAGTTGCCCTCGCACGGCGGGATGGGCCGACCGCCCTGGCGCTCTCCCGCCAGAAGGTGCCCACCCTGGACCGCGAAATTTACGCCCCCGCCGCCGAACTGGAGAAAGGGGCTTACGTCATGGCCGATTTCGGAGAGCGCCCCCCGGAACTCATCCTGATGGCCTCTGGTTCGGAGGTCGCCCTGGCGTTGCGGGCTGCCGAGCGGCTGGCCGCCGAGGGGGTCAACGTGCGGATGGTCTCTTTCCCCAGTTGGGAGTTGTTCGCCGCCCAGCCGCAGGAATACCGCGACGCCGTCCTGCCGCCGCAGGTGCGGGCGCGGCTGGCCGTGGAGGCCGGCATTTCCCAGGGCTGGCACCGCTGGGTCGGCGACCGCGGGGCGGTCATCGGCGTGGAGACCTTCGGCGCTTCCGCTCCGTACAAGGTGCTGTACGAAAAATTCGGTCTGACGGTGGAGAATATCATCCGCCAGGCGCGCCGGCTGCTGGCGGCGTGACGCTTTTTTGAGGAGCGTAGAGCGTGCTGAAGAAATTGGAAAATGCGGAATACCTGGAATACGTCGGCCTGGGGATAGCGCTGGCGGGGCTGGTGCAATGGATGCTCTTTGCCGTGGCGTCCATCGCGATGTTGTTCTTTGGCCCTCTCATCATGGCCGCTGCATTGTTCCTCCTGCTTCCCTACGGGCTGGCGGCTGTCGTTCTGGGCTGGCTCTCGCGCAAGCGCAACGCTGCCGTCGCCTGGGTTACGATTGCCATCGGTGTTTTCCTGCCCGCGGGTTCCGTGACGCTTGTCATCCTCCTGGGGGAGATGCTCTGGCGGGCGACGGCCTGAACCGCTATCCCCCTCCTCAACCCCTCCCCCAGCGGGGGAGGGGCAAGGGGGAGGGGGGAAACCCCTCCCCCGCCGGGGGAGGGGCAAGGGGTAGGGGAGAAACCCCTCTTCACCGCGCCGGCGTGTACCGCACCTCATGGGGGATACCGCGCCGCGCAAACTCCCGTAAAATCGTCTCTGCGGGCAGGGTCTCGACGGGGTGCGCGCCCGGCGCAAGCGCCTCGCGGGCCTGCATGTGCATCACGATGCTGGCGTGCCAGCCGGTCAAGCGCTCCATGGCCGTGAAACCGGTAGCCTCGTCGTAGTAATCCACCAGGTCAATCCTCACTTCGGTTTCGCTCCCGTCTTTGAGGCCGCGTCCTACAGCGCGCATGATGCCCACATCCCGCACATTGGGGTCGGTGATTTGCGGCTCCAGCAGGGCGTGATAGACGTGCCGCGGGATGACCTCCTGCCCGTCCACGGTGATGGGGTCTTCGCGGAACAACCCCAGCGTCTTGAAGGCGCGCAGCCATTCATAATGACCGGGGAAGCGCATCACCTTGTTCTCGAAGCGCTCGACGCGCCCCAAAAATGTCCACGGGGCGGTGGAGGTGCCCCCGGAAGTCACGTCGGCTTCCAGCAAACCGAAAGGCGGGAACTCTATCATCTCCGGCTCGGTGAGAGTATCCACGTAAGCGATTTTCCCGTCACGGATGAAGACGGCCTGCCCGTCCATCTCGTTGGTCAGCCCGTTGATGTGGAAGGTCAGGGCGTAATTCCAGGGCGGTTTGGGGTGTTGGGGCAGCCCGGCATCGTAGATGATGACTTCCCGCGGCGCATCCAGTAAATCCATCGCGTAAGCGCCCAGATTGCTGACCAGCCCCGGCCCCATGCCGCAATCGGGAACGAGGCTGATGCCCGCGGCGCGGGCCTTGGCATCCAGGGCGAGTTGCCGGCGCACGATGTCCGTTTTGCCGCCCAGGTCGGCCAGGTGGGTGCCGGTTTCCAGGGCGGCGCGGGTGATGTCCAGGTTGAAGTAGTAGGGCACCGCGCTCAGCGCGGCGTCGGCGGGTTGGAGCGCTTCCCGCAGGGCCGGGGCGTCGCGCACATCCAGACGGCG
>DRKV01000047.1 GCA_011051635.1 Chloroflexota bacterium
CCCCGTGGATGTCTTCGTCCCCGGCTGCCCGCCCCATGCCGACGTGATTTACCACGTCCTCAGTGAACTGGTCCAGGGGCGCATCCCCGAAATCAAGGACGAGAAGTTGCATTGGGATTGAGGAATGCCCAAGACCTGACAGGTTTCGGAAACCTGTCAGGTCTCAAGCGGGCGGGTGCGGGTTAGGGTGTTGCGGAGTTAGGCGTTGCGAGGTTAGGCGTTAGGCGGTTGCGAGGTCGGCTGCGCCCCAATCCCTGCTCCCCAATCCCTGCTCTCTATTCACCCACTCACCCACTCACCCCCTCACCCCATCCCATCATCCCATCATCTCCCCACCTCCCCCCCGCCATGCGAAAAATAACCATCGAACCCGTCACCCGCATCGAAGGACACGCCAAAATCACCATTTACCTGGATGAGCAGGGCAATGTTGACCATTCCTACCTGCACATCAACGAGTTCCGCGGCTTCGAAAAGTTCTGCGAAGGGCGGATGTTCTTTGAAATGCCGAGCATCACGCCCCGCATCTGCGGCATCTGCCCGGTGAGCCATCATCTGGCAGCCGCCAAGGCCGCCGACCAGATTGTGAACGCCCCGCCGCCGCGTCCCGCCCGCCTGCTGCGCGAGTTGATGCACATGGGACAGGTCATCCAGAGCCACGGGATGCACTTCTTCGAACTGGCCGGGCCGGATTTGCTCCTGGGCTTCGATGCGCCCCCCGAAAAGCGCAACGTGGTCGGCCTCATCCAGGCCAATCGGGAGGTCGCTTTGCAGGCCATCCGCTTGCGGAAATTCGGGCAGCGCATCATCGAAATCCTGGGGAACCGCAAGGTACACCCCAATTTCGCCGTCCCCGGCGGGGTCAACAAGGCCCTCACGCCCCAGGAGCGCGACGAAATCCTGGGGAACTATGCGGAGGCGCTGGCAACCGTCCGGGCGGGATTGGCGATTATGAAGGCCTGGGCGGAGGAGCACCGCGCCGACATCGAGAAATTCGCCGTCTTCCCCAGCGGCTACATGGGGATGGTCACGCCGCAAGGGGGGCTGGAACTCTACGAGGGGCAAATCCGCCTCGTAGGGCCGCGTGGGGAACCGTGGGCCGATTTTCAGGGGCAGGATTATCTCACCCACATCGCCGAGCGCGTCGAAGCCTGGAGTTACCTCAAGTTCCCCTACTTCAAGCCCCGGGGCTACCCCGCAGGGACGTACCGCGTCGGCCCGCTGGGGCGGCTCAACGTGGCGGCGCAGTTGGGAACGCCCCTGGCGGATGCGGAACTGCGGGCTTTCAAGGCCATCAACCCCGCCGGGCCGGTGGAGAACACCCTTTACTACCACCTGGCCCGTCTCATCGAGGCGCTGTACTGCGTGGAGCGCGTCCACGTTCTGCTGGACGACCCCGACATCCTCAGTTCGGAGATTCTCAACCCCCGTCGGGAGATGCAGCCCCGCGGCGTGGGCGTGCTGGAAGCCCCCCGCGGCACGCTTTTCCACGATTATTGGGTTGATGAGGACAGCAAACTGGAGCGCGTCAACCTGATTGTGGCGACCGGCAACAACAATTGGGCGATGAGCGCCGCCGTGGACAGCGTGGCGAAGACCTACATCAAAAACGGGGAGGTGCGCGAAGGCATTCTCAACCGGGTCGAGGCCGCCGTCCGCGCTTACGACCCCTGTCTCTCCTGCTCCACCCACGCCCTCGGACAGATGCCCATGCAGGTGCAAATCTTCGCCCCCGACGGGGAGTTGCAGGCGGAGTTGGTGAGGTAGTGTGTCATGTGCCACGTATCACGTGTCACGTATCACGTGCGGGGGTGCGGTGACTGACCGTTGACGTAGACCGTTGACCGTTGACCGTAGACCGCTGGCGACCGACGACCGACCACTGACCACTGACCACTGACCGCTGACGACTGACCGCTGACGACTGTACCCTGTACCCCGTACCTTGTACTTTGTACCTCATCACCCACTCACCCCGTTACCCAGTCACCCAATCACCCACCCCACCCATGACCCTCATCATCGGCATCGGCAACCCCCTGCGCGGGGACGACGCGGTAGGAGCGGAGGCCATCCGCGCTTTGGAGGTGCGCTCTCTGCCCCCGCAGGTCAAAACCCTCCACGTGCAGCAACTCAGCATGGATTTGGCCGAGGCGCTGGGCGCGGCTTCCCTCGCAATTTTCATTGACGCCCGCCTGGGAGACCCGCCCGGCGAACTGCGCGTCCAGAAATTGGAGCCTGACTCCTGTTTGAGCGCCGCGGGGGTCTCTCACTTCTTCGACCCCGCCACCTTGCTGGCCGCCGTGCAGGCTCTCTACGGGCAGCATCCGAAAGCCTGGCTCTTTTCGGTCAACGCCCAGACCTTTGATTTCGGCGCGCCCCTTTCTCCTCCCGTCCGTGAGGCCCTCCCCCTGCTGCTCGCCCTCGTCCTGGATATCGTCCACCCGGCGGGCAGTGTCACCCCCGGTTGACTGACGAATCTTGTGATGAACGTAGTGAACGCAGTGAACGCAGATGACGCTGATACCCGCTGATTTACGCCGCAGAAGCAGCCCAGGGTGGCAACCGAGTGACAATCAACAGGCCTTTTCCGTGATGGAAGATGCTTTCCAGACCTGCCAAAATATGATAGAACAGGGAGGATTTCCCACCGCCCCATCTCATCATCCCATCACCTCACCATCTCCCCATCTCACTCCTCCATGAGCACCTTCCTCACCCGTTTCTCCCAGGACCCGGTCGGCAACACGCTGGCCGTCATCGTCCTCCTCCTTCTCCTGGCCGGACTGGCCCAGGCCCTGCTGGCTTTCTCCACCGGCGACCCGCCCAAACGCCGCCCATCCCCCTGGTGGATAGCCGTCCTGGCGCTGGCCGGGGCAGCGGTGGCTTTTTACATGGCCTACGTGGAAATCAACAAGGTGGAAGCGGTTTGCGGGCCGGTGGGCAATTGCAACTCCGTACAACAGAGCCCCTACGCCACGCTCTTCGGCGTCCTGCCGGTCGGGGTGTTCGGCATCATCGGGTATCTCGCTATCCTGCTCGTGTGGGCGCTGCAAACCTGGGGACCCGCATCCCTGCGCGTCCCGGCAGCCATTACCCTGTGGGGAATGACCTTCTTCGGAACCCTGTTCAGCGCCTATCTCACCTTTCTGGAACCCTTCGTCATCGGGGCAACCTGCATCTGGTGCATTTCCTCCGCCCTCATCGCCCTCGCCTTGCTGTATCTCGAAACGCCCCTGATGCTCTCCATCTGGCAACCGGAAGACGAGGGAGAAGAGGACATCTCCATCTGAAATACCAGTCCTCTCCATGAGCGACCTGCAAAGCCTCCACATCCACATAGACGGCCTCCTGGAAGGCGTCGGTTTCCGCCCCTTTGTGTACAGTCTGGCGGAAAGTTTGCGCGTGGGCGGGTGGATATGCTCCACCCCCGCGGGAGCCGACATCACCGTGGAGGGAGCGCCGGAGGCCGTGCATCGCTTCGTCCAACTCGTTCAGGAGAAGGCCCCGCCCCTGGCGCACATAGACGCCATCCGCATCGAGCAAATCCCCCCCAGCGGTTCTTTCACCTTTCAGATTCTGCCATCGGCAGGCTACGAGCAGGATTTTCAGCCTCTCCCGCCGGATATCGGAATCTGCGAAGACTGCCGCAAAGAACTCTTCGACCCCGCCGACCGGCGTTACCGCTACCCCTTCATCTCTTGCGCCAACTGCGGCCCGCGCTTCAGCATTCTGGAGCAGGCTCCCTACCAGCGCGGCAACACCGCTATGGCGGCCTTCGAGATGTGCGAAGCCTGCGCGCGGGAATACAACGACCCCGCAAACCGCCGTTACCACGCCCACCCCATCGCCTGTGAGACCTGCGGCCCGCAGGTGTGGCTCGAAATCCCCGGAGAGCGGGACGCGCCCCCTTTGCGGGGTGCTTCCGCTATAGAAAAAGCCCGCCAACTTATCGCCGAGGGCCGCATCGTCGCCATCAAGGACACCGGGGGCTACCGCCTGCTGTGCGACGCCGCAAACCCCGAGGCGGTAGCGGAACTCCGCCGCCGCAAACGCCGCCCCCACAAACCCTTTGCCGTCATCGTCGGGGAGATGCACGCAGCGGAACAACTCTGCCGCATGGGACAAGCCGCCCGCGACCTGTTGAACGCCCCCCAGCGTCCCGTCGTCGTGCTGGAACGCCGCCCCGATGCGCCCATCGCGCCCGAAGTGGCCCCCGCCCAGAACACCCTGGGCGTGATGCTCCCCTACACCGCCCTGCACCATCTCCTTCTGGAAAGCGCCCCCGGCTTCCCCTCCGCCCTGGTCATCACCAGCGGCAATCCCAACGAAGAACCCCTCGTGAAGGAGAACGCCGAAGCGCGGCGGCGGCTGGCTCCCCTGGCCGACGCCGTCCTGATGCACGACCTGGAAATCCAGACGCGCTGCCACGATTCCGTCGTGCGCGTCTTCCAGGGGCACGCTTACCCCCTGCGCCGCGCCCGCGGCTACGTCCCCTCCCCGCTGCGCCTGGCGCACAAAGGCATCCCCGTCCTGGCAACGGGAGGGGAACTAAAGAGCACTTTTTGCCTCACCAATCAGGAGTACGCTTTCCCCGGTCAGCACATCCACGGAGGGGAGAACCAGCGCACCCTGCGGGTCTTCGCCGAGCACGTCGCCCGCATGGAGCGCCTGTTCCACATTCGCCCCGAGGCGGTTGCCTGCGACTTGCATCCCGGCTATCTCTCCACCCGTTACGCGCGGGAGCGCGCCGAATCCGAGGGCCTGCCCCTCATCCGGGTGCAGCACCACCACGCCCACATCGTCTCCTGCATGGCCGAACACCAGATTCCCGATGATGAACCCGTCATCGGAGTGACCTTCGACCGCACGGGATACAGCCCTGTGGAAGGGGAAACCTGGGGCGGGGAATTCCTGCTCAGCACCTATACCGATTTCCAGCGCGCTTACCACCTGGACGACATCCCCCTGCCCGGCGGGGAACAGGCCGTGCGCCATCCCTGGCGGCAGGCGCTGGCCTGGCTGGAGCGCGCCGGCATCCCCTGGACCCAAGACCTGCCCCCCGTCCAGCACGTGCTGCGGCAGGGCGACCGGCGCACCTTGCAGGCCATCCAGCGGCAAATGCAGAACGCCACCACCGTCCAGCGCTCCTCCAGCGTGGGGCTGCTTTTCGATGCCGTGGCTTCCCTGATTGGCATCCGCCACGAAATCAGTTACACCGGCCAGGCCGCCATGGAACTGGAAGCCCGCGTCGCTTCCCATCAATTCGGGTTGTACCCGCTTCTGATTACCGGCGAAGTCATTGACCCCGTCCTGACCATCCGCCGCATCGTGGACGATTTGCGCGACGGCGTGCCGCAGGGCGTCATCGTGGCGCGCTTCCACAACACGATTGTCATGATGGTGCATGAAGGCTGCCGCAAAATCCGAGAAGAGCGGGGTATCCGCCGGGTGGTGCTAAGCGGCTGCATCTGGCAAAACGCCACCCTGCTGGGGCGCGCCGTCGAGACGCTGCGCAATGATGATTTTGAGGTCTGTTTTCATCGGCAGGTTCCCCCCAACGACGGCGGCCTGGCGCTGGGCCAGGCCGTGATAGCGATGCACCGCCTGAAAGGCTGAATTCACTCTCGGTCCAGCCACAACTCGCGGTATTCGCGGCGCCAGTCGGCGGCAAAACGCAGCGCCACGAGGACGGCATCCAGAAAGGCGAACCACACCAGCGAGGCGGGAAAACGCAGCAAATAAAACGCAGGGGGCAAGATGACCGCCGTCAAGACGGTAGCGCGCGCCCCGTGCCGCCAGAGGAGCAGCACCGCAATCAAAACCCCCAAAGCGATGAAGAAACTCAAAGGGTAGAGCGCCAGCAAGCCGCCCGCGGTGGTTGCCAGTCCCATCCCGCCCCGAAAATCGGCGAACAGCGGCCAGATGTGTCCTGCTACGGCACACACCCCGGCCAGCACAGGCCAGTACCACGCTCCGCCAAAGCGCAGGGCCAGCCAGACGGGCAGGAAGCCTTTGGCGATGTCCAGCACAAGCACCAGCGCGCCCCATCCAAAACCCAGGGTGCGAATGACGTTGGTGGTCGTGGCGTGCCCCGAACCGGCGGTACGGATGTCAA
>DRKV01000048.1 GCA_011051635.1 Chloroflexota bacterium
ACCCAGGTCAGCCGCGCCAAGCAGCGCATGGACGCCCTGGTGGATACGATTGCCGACGGCATCCTCATCCTGACGCCGGAGTACCTCGTCGAGCGGGTCAACCCCGCTTTTTTGCGGATGTTCAAAGCCGAAGCGCGGCAAGTCATCGGCGTCCCCCACCGGGATGTAATCTCCTGGGTGCGGCGGCGGCACGGAATGACGCTGGAGCAGGCCGAAGCGGGGGGCTGGCCTCTCAATCCGCAGGCGAGCCTCTACGTGGAAGGAGACGTGCGCCGCTTCGACGGCAGTCTCCTTCCGGTGGGCATCACCTACGCTCCCCTCATGTCCCCCGAAGGGCATCTCCTCAACGTGATTGCCACCGTGCGCGATATCACCCACTTTCGGCAGGCGGAGGAACTCAAGAGCACCTTCATCTCGGTCATCAGCCACGAACTCAAGACGCCGGTGGCGCTCATCAAGGGTTACGTGGCGACCCTGCGCCGCGACGACGTGGAGTGGGATTCGGAAATCGTCAAGGACAGTTTGCAGGTCATCGAAGAAGAAGCCGACCGGTTGACGGAACTCATCGAGAATTTGCTGGAGGCCTCCCGTTTGCAGGCCGGCGGCCTGAAGTTGAATTTTGCCCCCGTAGCGCTGGATGCCCTCGCCCGCAGGATGGCCTCCCGCTTTGAGACCCAGACCGCGGAGCACCACTTCGTGGTGGCGTTCTCCCCCGATTTCCCCGCCGTGATGGGGGATGAGGAGCGCCTGACTCAGGTGTACTCCAACCTGCTTTCCAACGCTCTCAAGTACGCCGCTGAGGGCGGGGAAATCCGCATTGAGGGGCGGGTGCAGGGCGACCACGCCCTCGTGTGCGTCTCGGACGAAGGCCCCGGTATCGCTCCCGGCGATGCTCCGCACATCTTCGACCGCTTTTATCGCTCCGACGAGGCCAGCCGGAACACCAAAGGGGCCGGTCTCGGCCTTTACCTGACGCGGGCCATCATCGAAGCCCACGGCGGGCGCATCTGGGTGGATACCCGCTACCGGAAGGGGGCGCGCATCTGCTTCACCCTCCCGCTGGAAGGGCGGGTGTAGACGGCAACTGCCGCTTCAGGGGGCGTTTCGAAGCGTAGCCCATGCTCACACGGGGACACAGAGCACACGGCGTTTTATCAAAAAATCCCCTGTGTTCCCCGTGTCTCCGTGTGAGAAGAACATAGCGGCGCGTTTTATCAGGCTATTGGACAAGCACCTCGTCGCTCAGCACCGTATTCAAACTGCCGGAGCGGAATCCGGCCAAATCCAGCGCCACGAAGGTGTAACCGGCTTCCCGCAAAGCACTCACGATGGCCTCCCGCTTCTCCAGCGCCGCGGGGAAGTCCTGGGGGTCCAGCTCCAGGCGCGCGACTTCTCCGTGATGGCGGACGCGAAGTTGCCGGAATCCCAGGCGGCGGAGAGCCAGTTCGGCGCGCCCGATTTGGGACAGGATGCGGGGGGTGATGGCCGTTCCGTAGGGAACGCGGGAAGACAGGCAGGCCGCGGCGGGCTTGTCCCAGTTGGGCAGGCCGAGGCGCTTCGCCAGTTGGCGCACCTCCTCCTTGTGGAAACCGAGTTCTTGCAGCGGAGAGTGTACCTTGTACTCCCGCGCCGCCTGCCTGCCGGGGCGGTAGTCTCCGAGGTCGTCGGCGTTGGCACCATCCAGCAGGGCCGCGAAACCGCGGGCGCGGGCGTACTCGATGAGTTCCTGATAAACGTGCGTTTTGCAGAAGTAGCAGCGGTTGGCGGGGTTCGCCCGATAGCGGGGGTCTTCGGCTTCGCGGGTGGCGATACGTTCCAGGCGCGCCCCGATGTGACGGGCAATCTCTTCGGCCTCCGCCAGTTCGTAGGGCGGCAGGCTGGGGGAGACGGCAATCAGACCGACGGCTTTCTCTCCCAGACAATCGTAGGCCACCTTGAGCAGCAGCGTGCTGTCCACGCCGCCGGAGTACGCTACCGCCGCGCTTCCCAGCGAGCGGATGAGGGTTTGCAAACGGTCGTATTTGTCCATGCGGAGAGTGTACCATGCCTGCCTGCGGGGAAAAAGAGAGAGGGCCAGCCCTCCAACGCGGCTGACCCTTCGCAAACAGCCTCCCGATGTCGCTACACCGCGCCTGCGGTGACACCCTTTACAACTTCAGCCGCACTCCCTTGACCAGTTGAAGCAAGAGTGTTTCCAGTTCGGCGCGCGCCCGCTCGCTGAAATCCGCTTCTCCGGCGGTCGGGCCGCGCAGAACACCCACACATTCGCCGCCCGGCTGGTGCAAGGCCTTCTTCCACTTCTTGCGCTCTTTCCATCGGAGACCTTTTTTCGTCTTCTCGCAGTGGTAAAGATGGAAGCCGCATTTGACCTCCCGCTTCATGCGGGCGTCCAGGCGGATGGCAGCGGGCGTCATCCCTTCTTGCTTCCAGGCCAGTATCTCCTGGAGAAGGGCATCCACGAGGGGCGCGAGGCGCTGGCGGGTGCGGGTCTCATCCTCCAGAACGTGCCCGATGCGGATAGATTCCCCCAACACTTTCAGCGGTTCACCGGTCACCTGTTTGACCTCCGGCTTCTTGCCTCCGGAGACCGGCAGGGGAGTGAGTTCCAGGGCGGCGACTTCCCAGCGATTCAGCAGGTCAATAGAGGCGTCTGCCTTGCACGTCCAGGTGCAGGCTTCTTTCGGCTCCGGCAGTTGAGTGCTGGCCTTTACCTGCCACTGGGCCTCCGCCAACCGTTTCCACGTGAATTGACTGCGGATTGTTGCCGCCCGTCCCACAGCGAACCCGGCGGCCCAGACCAACAACGCCCCTCCCGTCAGGAGCAGGAACGAACTCCCGCTGGATGAAGATGCGTCCGGAGCGGGGGTGGGAGCCGGGGCACCGGGCGGCGCTTCGCTCAAGACGGTCAGCCCGTCCTCCAACACGGCTTGTCCGTTTG
>DRKV01000049.1 GCA_011051635.1 Chloroflexota bacterium
GCCTCGATGCCCGCGGCCAGTTGTAACAAGCGTTCAGTATTTAGTGTGCGGTGTTCCGTGCGCAGTTCTGTCCCCTGCTCGCTGACCACTGACCGCTGACCACTGAACACTGCAACGTCGGTGACTTCCGGCTCGCCGCGCGTCAACGTGCCGGTCTTGTCCAGGGCGACGACTTTGACCTTCGCCAGTTCTTCCACGTACACCCCGCCCTTGATGAGCACGCCCTGCCGCGCGCCGGTGCCCAGCGCGGCCACCAACGTGATGGGGATGGAGATGACCAGGGCGCACGGCGCGGCGGCGACGATGAAGACCGTGGCACGCGTCAGCCAGGTGAGCCAGTCCGCGCCGAAGAAGAGCGGCGGGACGACGGCTAGCAGCACGCCAATCAGCAGCACAAACGGGCTGTAACGCGCCCCGAAGCGCTCGATGAAACGCTGGCTTTTGCCCTTGCGCTCCTGGGCCTCCTCCACCATGCTGATGATGCGGCTGATGGTGTTCTCGGCGAAGGCTTTGGTGGCGCGCACCTCCAGCGCCCCGGACTGGTTGATGCTGCCCGCGAAGACCAGGTCGCCGGGGCCTTTTTCCACCGGGATGCTCTCGCCGGTCACCGGCGACTGGTCCACGCCGGAGGTGCCGCGGACCACCTCGCCGTCGGTGGGGATGGCGTCGCCCGGCTTGACGATGAACACCTCGCCGACCTGCAATTCCTCCACCGGAATTTCCACCTCGCGCCCCTCGCGGCGCACCAGCGCGGTCTTGGGGGCCAGGTCCATCAGGGCTTTGATGGCCGAGCGGGTCTTCTCCTCGGTGTAGCCCTCCGCGGCCTCCGAGATGGAGTACAGGAAGACCAGCATGGCGCCCTCGGCCACCTGTCCCATGGCGGCGGCGACCACTGCGGCCACGGCCATCAGCAGTTCGATGCCGATTTCGCGCTCGAAAACCAGTTCTTCGATGGCCTCGCGCCCGAAGTAGTAGCCGCCCAAGAGGACAGCGACGACGTAGAGCGCGTTGGAAGCGGCCTCCGGCGCGCCGCTCAACCCCAGCAACCAGCCGACCAGCAGCAACAGCCCGGAGCCGAGCGAGGTCAGCACCTTGGGGTTGCGCCAGGGTTTGGGCTGTTCGGGCAGGGTCAGCCCTTTTTGCGGCGGGAAGCCCAGCGCCTCCAGTTTCTCCTGCAGGGCCTCGTCCGAGGTCTGCGCCGGGTCGTAGGTCAGTTGCACTTTGGCGGCCTTGGGGAAGACTCTCAGTTCCACCAGGCCGGGGAAACCGCTCAGGCCGCGCTCGATGGCGGCGGCGTCGTGTTCGCAATCCAGGTTGCCAACGCGGAGTTCAAATTGTTGTGTCTTCATGGTGTTTTCCTTAGAGGTGACAGTTACTTACGGGACTTACGCACCTGGAGCGGGATGCGCCTATTCCAGGCGATAATTTCGCCGAACTGAGTAAGCGTTATCGCTTACTCATAGCGCGTGCATTGATACACCCCGCGGGCAACGTCCGCCAACAGCGATTCGGCCAGCGTGAGCAAATCAGCGACGCGGTCATCGCTCAGGCGGTAGATGACGTGGCGTCCCTTGCGTTCGGCAGTCGCCAAACCGCAATCCCGCAAACAGCGCAGGTGGTTGGAGACGTTGGGCTGTGAAAGGCCGGTAATTCCTACAATTTCGCTCACGGTGTGCGGCGCGTCGCGCAAACTTTCCAGAATTTTCAGTCGGGAACCATCGCCCAGGCTCCGGAACAGTTTGGCCTTGGCCGCCAGTTCATTGGTGTCCAACAGAAAGGGCAGCATGAAACCTCCAGACACATCATCATATGCTTATGTGGTGATATGTTATCGCAGATAGCGCTTGATGTCCAGGGATGCTCAGGAAATCAACCTCTTGACCGATGAATTTTTTCTGCTACAATATGTGTACAACTGCTCATATATTCAGGAGTTTACCGTGAATGAAGCCCAACCGCCCCTGGACGAACAAACCGCCCGCCAACTGGCGGAACTCTTCCGCGCCCTGAGCGACCCCAGCCGGGTACGCATCATCGCCGCCCTGCTGGAAGGCGAGACCAACGTGCGCTCTCTTGCCAATCTGGTCGGCATCAGCGAATCCGCCGTCTCGCACCAGTTGCGCACCTTGCGGCAAATGCGTCTGGTGCGCGCCCGCCGTCAGGGACGCGAGGTCTTCTACGCCCTCGACGACGAGCATGTGGCGGATTTGTTCCGCCGCGGCCTGGACCACGTATTACACGGTTAGCCGCGGGACAACCGCCGATAGTCGCCCTGTGCGAACCATCTGCCTGACGCTTTGAGGCGGGCAGGTTGCGACGCCCCGATTACGCCGCTGCGCTTCCCCCACACGGAGACACGGGGGACACAGGGCGTTTGGCGATAAAACGCTGTGTTCTCCGTGTCCCTGTGCGAGCGTATCATCGCCCCTCTGAAAGGATTTTTCCCCAATGCCCGAAGAAAGAAACACACAAATTGAAGTCACCCTCCTGCTCCCCGAAGTGGAGGATGCCCGCGACGACTGCCTCGTCCGCCTGCAAGACGCCCTGCGGACGCGCAAGGGCATCACCCACGTCCACATCGAGCGGGACAACGCCTCGCCGCGCCTGTGTATCCACTTCGACCCCAACCTGATTTCGCTGAAAGCCGTCCAGCGCACCGCCGAGAAGGTCGGCGGCGAACTGACGGCGCGCTATCACCATGCCCGCATCCCCTTCGACGGGATGCGCCGCGCCGACGAAGCCCCGCTCTTGCGCCGCGCGCTGGAACGTCTCCCCGGGATGCTGCACGCCGATGTCAACTACGCCGCCGGGCTGGCTTTTGTGGCTTACGA
>DRKV01000050.1 GCA_011051635.1 Chloroflexota bacterium
GCCGCGGCGCAGGCCCTCATCTCCCTGTTGACCAAAATCGGGCAAATGCTGATAGGGGCGCTGATAGGGGCGGTTGCCACCAGTCTGGGGGGCGGCGGGGGCGGCTACCAGGGCGCGTTCCGCATCCTGACGGTCTTTGCCGCGCTCCTCTTCCTGGTCGCCTGGGGATTGAAGAGCGTCACCGCAGAGCGTGAAACCCAGCGTCTCAACGAAATTTGAGGGATTGGGGAGCAGGGTACAGCGTACAACGTACCCCGCACTCCGCACCTCGCACCTGACACTTGGCACGTGACACGCCCCCGCACCTCTTTTGTCCATCGGGGGAATCTCTGGTATAATCTCGGCGCAATCCCGCTGACTGGTCCTGTTCCGCGGCTGCGGCTGCGGGCATGGAGACCTGCTCAAGCACCATCTCATTTTCTCAAGGAGTAGCAGACGTCATGGGTATAGACAAAGATACCAAGACCAAAATCATGGGCGAATTTGCCCGTCACGAAGGGGATACCGGTTCGCCGGAGGTGCAGATTGCCCTCCTGACCAACCGCATCCAGTACCTGACCGAACACCTGCGCACGCACAAGCACGATGAATCTTCCCGCCGCGGGTTGCTCAAACTGGTTGGCCGTCGCCGCCGGTTGCTGAACTACCTGCGCCGCAAGGATTATCGCCGCTACGTGGCGCTAACCGACCGGTTAGGCATTCGCCGGAAGGCATAAGTCGGCTATGACGAGAGTAGGCGGTCTTGCAGGCGGCCTACTCTTTTTTCGTTTTGGTATGCTATCCCTGGGCGGGTCTTCCGTCCGGGATTGTGGGGGAAGCCATCCTGCTCTGCTTCCCTGAAATCAGTTCATTGGCAAACCCCGGCGGTTAGGCATTGGCGCATGGTGACAAGGTCCCCCTTGCCCTTGTGCGCCAGTTCCTGACCGAACGGGGAAGATTTGGAGGTTAACATCGTGAAACCAGAACCCAAACAATACCGTGCTACCGTAGGCGGGCGCGAGATGGTCATCCAGACCGGCCATGTGGCGCGCCTGGCCGGAGGCGCCGTGACCTTGCAGTATGGCGATTCCATGCTCCTGGCTACGGCCACCATGAGCGCCCAACCGCGGGAAGGGATTGACTTCTTCCCCTTGAGCGTGGATTACGAAGAACGCATGTACGCCGGCGGGCGCATCCCCGGTTCCTTCTTCCGGCGCGAAGGCCGCCCCACCACGGAGGCCATTCTCACGGCGCGTCTCACCGACCGCCCCCTGCGCCCCCTGTTCCCCAAAGACATGCGCAACGACGTGCAGGTCATCCTGTACGCCCTCTCCGCGGATGGGGATAACCCCCTCGACATCCTGGCCGTCAATGCCGCTTCCTGCGCCCTGGTGATTTCGGATGTTCCCTGGGGCGGCCCGGTGGGCGCCGTCCGCATTGGACGCCTGAACGGCGAATTCGTCGTCAACCCCACCTTCGGCCAACTGAACGAATCCGACCTGGATTTGCGGGTCGCGGGAACCAAAGACGCCATCCTGATGGTGGAGTGCGGAGCCAAAGAAGTTCCCGAAGATGTGATGGTTGCCGCCCTGGAGTTTGCGCACCAGGCCATGCAGCCCATCATCGAGATGCAGGAACGCATGGCCGCCGAAATTGGCAAGCCCAAGCGCGACTACCCCTCTTACGGAATCTCCGCCGATTTGATGGAACGCGTCAAAGAGATGGCGATGCCGCGTTTGGAGAGTATTCTCGCCGAAGGGCACAACAAGACCGAACTCGGCCACGCGGTGGATACCGTCAAAGAAGAAATCATCGCCGCCCTGGCAACCGAGGAGGCCGATTCGCCTTCGGCCAGGGATGTCTCCAAGGCCTTCGAGGAGGCCTACAAGCAGGCCGTCCGCCGCCGCATCCTGGATGACGGTATGCGCCCCGATGGACGCAAGACCGACCAGATTCGCGATATCTGGTGCGACGTGGATTTCAGCCCGCGGGCGCACGGCTCCGGCCTCTTCACCCGCGGCGAGACGCAGGTGCTCACCCTGGCGACCCTGGGGACGCCCCGCGAAGCCCAGACGCTGGACAATCTCACCCCCGTGGATGCCAAGCGTTACATCCACCACTACAACTTCCCGCCCTTCTCCACCGGCGAAGTGTGGCCCCTGCGGGGCGCCAAACGCCGCGAAATCGGGCACGGCGCTTTGGCGGAACGCGCTCTGGAGCCGGTCATTCCCTCTGAAGAGGAATTCCCCTACACCTTACGCCTGGTCTCCGAGGTGCTTTCTTCCAACGGCTCGACCTCTATGGCCTCGGTCTGCGGCTCCACCCTTGCGCTGATGGATACGGGGGTTCCCATCAAGGCCCCGGTGGCCGGTATCGCCATGGGCCTCATCAAAGAAGGCGAAAAATACGCCGTCCTGACCGACATCCAGGGACTGGAAGACCACTTGGGCGATATGGATTTCAAAGTTGCCGGCACCGCCAAAGGCATCACCGCCCTGCAGATGGACATCAAAATCAAGGGACTTTCCGCCGACATCATGTCCCAGGCTTTGGAGCAGGCCCGCAAGGCGCGGCTCTACATCCTGGATAAAATGCTGGAGGTCATCTCCACCCCCAGACCGGAACTCAAGCCCTTCGTGCCGCGCATCATCACCGTCAAAATCCCCGTGGAGAAGATTGGGGCGATTATCGGGCCGGGCGGCAAGACCATCCGCGCCCTGCAAGAGGAAAGCGGTACGCAGATTGACATCGCTGAGGACGGCACGGTCTTCATCGCCGCCACCACGCAAGAAGGCGAGCGGATTGCCCGTGAGAAAATCGAACTCCTCACCGAAACTCCGCAAATCGGGCGCATCTACACCGGACGGGTGGTGCGAGTCACCGATTTCGGCGCTTTTGTGGAAATTTTACCCAACCAGGACGGGATGGTACACATCTCCCAACTGGATGTTGACCGGGTAGAACGCGTCGAGGATGTGGTCAACGTGGGCGATGAAATCACCGTCATGGTGACGGCCATTGACCCGCAGGGCAAGATACGCCTTTCCCGCCAGGCCGTCCTGGAAGGCTGGACGGCAGAGGAGGCGGCAGCCAAAGACCGCGGCGGGCGGGGAGGCCGCCGCCCCGGCGGTTCTCGCAACCGCAACAGCCGTAACAGCGGGCGGGGGGGGCGCCGCCGCTAACATGCAGGAAAACCAACTGACCGGTACACTTTTGTACCGGTCAGTTGGTATGAGGTGAAATCCTCACCATGGGGGGAGGTCGGCCTGTCGAGTGCGGCCTCCCGCATTCTATCCCTGTACCACAAGGAGGTTGTATGAAGTCCAACAAAGTTTGGATGGATGGCAAACTCGTGCCGTATGAGCAGGCCACGGTACACATCCTGACGCCCACCTTGCACTACGGGCCGGGCGTCTTTGAGGGTATCCGGGCTTACGAAACGCCGCAGGGAGCGGGGGTTTTCCGTCTGCGGGAACATCTCAAGCGTTTTCTCGATTCCATTCACATTCTTGGGGTTCAGGATTACCCCTACACCGTGGAAGATTTGCGTCAGGCGGTGCATGAGGTCATCAAGGCCAACAACTTCACCGGATGCTACATCCGCCCCCTGATGTATCTCAAAGGCCCCATGGGGCTGGATATGGACAAATCCAAACCCGCCACGGCGGTGATTGCCTGGGAGTGGGGGCCTTACCTGGGGCAGGAAGCCCTGGAGAAGGGCGCTAACCTGATGGTTTCCTCCTTCACCCGCCTGCACCCCAACATCTCGATGACGAAGGCCAAAATTACGGGCAACTACGTCAACTCCATGCTGGTGAAGACCCTGGCTTTGCGTTCCGGTTACGATGAGGCCGTCATCCTGGACCCGCAGGGCTTCGTGGCGGAATGCACCGGTGAGAATATTTTTATGGTGCGGCGTGGAACCGTTTTCACCCCTCCGTTGAGCAACGCCCTGGAGGGAATTACCCGCGACGCGGTGCTTGCCCTGGCCCGCGATATGGGTTACCCGGTGGAGGAAGTGCCCATCACTCGTGATTTGCTCTACGTCGCCGATGAAGTCTTTATGACCGGCACGGCGGCGGAGATTGTCCCCGTCCGCTCGGTGGATACCCGCGTGATTGGCGCAGGCCGCCGCGGGCCGGTGACGGAAGCCTTGCAGCAGGCCTTCTATGCTACGGTGCGCGGCGAGGGCAAGTTCTCCGGGCAATGGCTGGATATTGTGGCCTGAACCTGACAGCCTGAAAAAACGCGCCAGTGTGTTCCATCGCCCGGAGGCACAGGGAGCACGGGGCTTTTGGGGGCAAAACCCTGTGTTCTCTGCCTCTCTGTGTGGGCATGTGGCAGGCTAACTTCAGCAAACAGCGACAGATGCGCCGCGCCCGCGGCGTATCTCTTGTTTTGCCCGATATTAACTTTTTTCTAACGCAACCTCTGGATAGAAAGCGCATCTCATTGATACAATAAAAAACGGTCAGAGCCCCCTCCGGTGGGGTTGTCTGGCCTCAGATTGTGCTTTCCGTTTTCCGTTATTCCGTTCCGTTTCCGAGCAAAAAACTACCCGACATAAGAGGAGATGTTGCATTATGAGCGAGACGACCATCAAGCCCCTGGGCACGCGGGTTCTCATCCGCCCCCTGGAAGAAAACACCACCCGCACCACTGCTGGCATCTACATCCCTGAAACTGCCAAGGAAAAGCCCCAGACCGGCGAAGTCATCGCCATTGGCGACGAAGAGGAAGATATCCCCGTGAAGGTGGGGCAAAAAGTTCTGTTCCCCAAATACACCGGCACGGAGTTCAAGATTGATGGTGTGGAACACCTGATTATGGAAGCCAGTGACTTGCTGGCGGTTATCGAGTAAATCCCGCCTGCGCCCTGTGGGGCAGGCACCCCGATTGCTGCAATTTACGGGGCCTCTGGGAATCGTCGCGGCGAGAGCCGGTTGCGGGGGGTCCCGAAGACTCGATTTATCTCTCTGCTTTTTGTGGCCGGGTTTGCAATCTCGGGTGACGGGAATCTGTCACGCGGAGGATTGAGAACCCGGCCATTTTTGGAAGAGCGCGTTGCAGACAAGGAGATGACGATATGTTTTCGTTGAACATCAGCGATTCAAGCGCGGCGGATGAAAGCCAGTTGTATGATGTGCTCATCATCGGAGCCGGTTCCGCCGGGATGACGGCTGCCATTTACGCCTCCCGCGATGGATGGAAGACCCTCGTGCTGGAGAAAGAAGCCACGGGCGGCCTGGCGGCCTCCACCCACCTGATTGAGAATTACCCCGGTTTCCCGAAGGGTATCAGCGGCCCCGAATTGATGGAAAAATTTCAGGAGCAGGCCGAGCGCTTTGGGGCGGTCATCACCGAATTCGATGGTGTAGAACACTTCGAGAAGGGCGAAGATGGCATTTTCCGGGTGCATACCACCGGCGGCAAGACGTACAAGGCTCGCGCCGTCCTGGTAGCGACGGGCAGCGAACCCAAGAAATTGGGCATCCCCGGCGAAGAAGAATTCGCCAACAAGGGTGTTTCCTATTGCGCTACCTGTGATGGCCCGCTCTACAAGGGCGA
>DRKV01000051.1 GCA_011051635.1 Chloroflexota bacterium
AAGCCGGCCAGCAGCCCCATGGGGATTACGCTTTTACGCTGGTTGCCCTCGATGAACGCGCGTCCCGTCAGGTATCCCGCGGCCAGCGCGCCGGATACGGCCAAAATCTGACCCACATTGATGAAAGTCCCCAGCAGGTTCCGCACCGAGAAGGTGAGCACCATGCCGATGGCCCCGAAGTACAGGGTTACGACGCCGCCCAGCAAACCCAGACGGACTGCCGTGCGCCAATCCAGAGTGTTTTCTTGTACCTGGTTCATGCTAGCACCTCACGCTTTCTTCTCGGCCAGGCGCTCGCCGAAGATACCTTGCGGGCGGAAGATGAGAATGAGCACCAGCACGGTAAAGGCGATTGCGTCCTTGAGTTGGTTGGCGGCGGGGATGCCCAGCCCCTCCAGGAAGAGATTGGGCCCCAGGGCTTCGATGACGCCCAGGAGGATGCCGCCCAGCATGGCACCCGGCACGTTGCCGATACCGCCCAGAACAGCGGCGGTGAAAGCCTTGATGCCGGGGATGAAGCCCATGAAGAAGTACACCCCCTGAGGGCGGAACAACCCGTTGAACACCCCGGCTACACCTGCCAGAAAACCGCCGACTGCGAAGGTGAAGACGATGATGCGGTCAATGTCAATCCCCATCAGGCGGGCTACTTCTTTGTCCTCGGAGACAGCCCGCATGGCTTTCCCGATTTTGGTGCGTTCCACCAGCACGTACAGGCCGGCCATCAGAACGATAGCGGCAACCAGCACCACAATTTGCACTGTGGGCACTTCGAAGTTTCCAATGGGAATACTGCCGCTTAAGGCCGGGACGGGGGGGTAGGCGTGGAAGCCCGGCCCATACAGGCCGCGGAAGGTGTATTCAATCGCGAAAGATGCCCCAATAGCGGTAATCAGGGGCACCAGACGAGGAGCATCCCGCAAGGGGCGGTAGGCGATGCGTTCCACCAGCACGGCCAGGCCGAGCGAAACGCCGCCGGCAACCAGCGCGAGAATAGTAAGCGCCATAAAGGGGTGCGCGGCCAGGAAGCCGGTTTTGGCAAAGGATTCTGCCAGGAAGACAGCCGTAAATGCGCCTGCCATGTAAATATCGCCGTGGGCAAAGTTAATCATCAACAAAATGCCGTATACGAGGGTATAGCCCAGGGCGATGAGGGCATAGATGCTTCCTTGTGCCAGGCCGGAAAAGATGAGCGTTACCCATTGCTCGGAAGTGTATCTCCCGGCTGAGAGGGTGTTGTAGATGCCTACCACAATGGCTGCAAAGGCGGCAATCCGGAACACCCATAGAAAAACGTCCACCCAAGAGATGCGTTCTAGGTCAATCTTCATGCTGTGAGGCCCTCTCTCCTGTGGTATGACCGAGTCATCGGTCTGGGTGTGAGCCGTATTCCCCGATGGTCGGGGTTGGTCTTAAACGTAGGGCTGAACCAGGGGCATGCCCCTGGTTCAGCCCCGTGTGTGTCACTAAGGGGACAAGCCAGCGGACACGTTAAGCGTCCTTACGGAGTCCAGACCACATCGGGCGGCCATTTGCCGTCTTCGATTTCGGCCTTCGTAATCTTGAAGATGCCCAGAGCCTGTCCAGTGGCGCAATCGCCGTACTGAGTGCAGGTCAGGGTTCCGGTCAGGCCGTTGTAGTTCTCGATGTTGGTCATGGCATCGCGCAGTGCCTGGCGCGGGATGTGGACGGTGCCGTCTTCTTCGACCACAGCCACCTTCTCGATAGCGTCGAAGAGCATGTTGGTGCCGTCGTAAGCGAAGGCATGGAAGCCGCTGGGCGGTTTGCCGCCGATTTGGTCGGCCCATTTCTTCAGGAACTCGTCGTAGGAAGCGCCGGAGACGTAGGGGCCGGAGAGGTACATGCCGTCGGCGTTGGGGCCGGCGTTCTCGGGGAAGGAGTCCGCCAGCAGGCCGTCGGCGCCCATCAGAATGGTGTTCTCCAGGCCGGCAATCTCGGAGGACTGGGCTACGATGAAGTCGCCTTCAGGCTCGAAGATGGGGAAGTAGAGTACGTCGGGCTTGTCCGCAGCCGCGGAGGTCAGCACGGAGCGCATGTCGGTGTCGCCGACGTTGATAGCGCCCTGGAAGGTCACGGTTCCGCCAAGTTCCTTGAAGCGGTCGGCGAAGACCTGCTGCAACTGGTCAGCGTAGGGGCTGCCGTCGTGGATGGTGGCCGCGGTGCGGGCGCCCAGTTCGTTGTAAGCAAAGTCCGCAGCGACTTTACCCTGGAACTTGTCGTTGTGGCAGGCGCGGAAGTAGCCCGGCTGCCAGGTTCCGTTGGGGTCGGTCAGGGCGGGAGCCGTGTTGGACGGGGAAATCATCACCAGCCCGGCCTGACTGATGGTCGGCAGAGCCGCAGTAGCGGCACTGGAGCAGTTGGTGCCGATGACGCCCACGATGGTGGGGTCGGAGGCAATTTTGGTCGCGGCAGTCTGACCGCCGTCGGCGGAGCAGCCGGAATCCTCACCGGTCAGGACGATGGGGTGCCCCAACAGTTCGCCGCCGCGGTCGTTGATGGCGATTTCAATAGCGCCTTTGGAGTCCTCACCCAGGAAGGCCGTGGAGCCGGTGACGGTCAACATGTAGGCGATGTGGATGGGGTCGCCGGGGGCGATGTCAACGCAGCCAATGGGGTCGGTGCATTCATAGGCTTGCTTGCCGCCACCGCAAGCGGCGAGTACCATGCTGACTATCATCAGCAAAGACAGAACTGCAAAAATGCGTTTAGACATTGGTTCCTCCTCCTCAAGAAGGGTCTCAGGTGTTGGGCACAGCGCGTACACGGTAATTGCAGGTGTACACGGCAATCCGTTTGCCCTTGCGGGCTGCTATCTCACCCTGAAGGCGAGACAGCGGAGTGCGGGGGTGTCTTGCGATGCGAACCGTCCGGTACTATCACCTCCTTACGTTAGCGTTGCTTTATGGAATGCAATGACCCAGAGGGTCATTGACGTATTTCCACAATGCACGACCTGCGAAATAAGGAAGGAGCGTCCAGAATATGCACGCGGCCTTCTTTAACGGTTACATTCTACTGGTTTGCAATGGGAGGGTCAAGAGAACCAAATCGCGTTTTATGCAAAATTTATCCGAGAGAAGGCAGTGGTCAGGCGTCAGCGGCCAGGTGTCAGTCGCCAGCGGTCGGTCGTCTGTGGTCGGTCGTCTGTCGTCAGTGGTCAGTCGTCCATCGTCCACCGTCCATCGTCCATCGTCCCCTCTCGCCTCATGGTAAAATATCCCCATCGTTTTCACCGTTTTCCCTCCCTTATGACCGTCGAGCAAGCGAAAATTTCTCCCCCTCCCCGCCTGATAGCCGTGCTCCTGGCTGGCTTCGAGACGGTTGCCTCGCACCTGGGTTTGATTCTCTTCCCCGTTCTGCTGGATGTATGGCTGTGGCTTGGCCCGCACCTGCGGATGGAGCGCCTGATTTCCGGCACCCTGTCGGAAATTTCTCCCCTTTTGCAGAGTTCCATCGAAGAGACGCCCCCGGAGGTGTGGAAGGCTGTTCAGGAGATGTGGCAGACATTGGCCGGGCGGGTCAACCTGTTTTCCTCGCTGCGAACCCTGCCGGTGGGCGTGCCCAGTTTGATGGCCGGACGGTTGCCGGTGGAAACGCCCTGGGGAACGCCTCCGGGCGTGGAATTGACGCACTGGCTGGGCGTGGTGGTGAGTTGGGGGACGCTCACGGTGACGGGTATCCTGCTGGGGAGTCTGTATTTCCTGTTGACGGCGGGGGCGACGGCGGAGGAACCCTGGAGCGGGAGAACCCTGTTCAACCGCTGGTTGCACGCCGGAGCGCAGACCATCCTCCTGAGCGTGTTGTGGATAGTGGTAATAGGGCTTTCCATGTTCCCCTTGAGCATCCTCGCTACCCTGACGCTCTCCGCCAGCGGGGTGGGTCTATTCTTCCTGTTCCTCGTTGGCGGGGCGCTGTTGTGGATACTCATCCCCCTCCTGTTTGCTCCGCACGGCATTTTCGTGTACCGCCTGTCGGTGTTTCAATCCATCCGCTCCGGTTTCAGCCTGGCCCGCATGACCATGCCCACCACCAGCACGTTCTTTTTGGCGGTTTTCATCATCAGCCGCGGCCTGGACTTGCTGTGGAGCGTGCCTGCCGAGACTTCCTGGCTGACCCTGGTAGGCATCTTCGGGCACGCCTTCATTGCCACCTCGCTGCTGGCGGCCAGTTTCGTGTATTATCGGGAGGCCGGGCGGTGGGTGGAGCAAGTTCTGGAGCATATGCGGCAGGCCCGCATTGCCTGATGACCTGATGAGGAGAGAAGCGGTATTTGTGTTCAACGGTAGGACTTACGCCCGCGTTGAAGACATGCCTCCCGAGGTGCGTCGGGCATACGAAGAAACGATGGCAATCCTCCCCGACGAGGACAAAGACGGCGTTCCCGATATCTTTGAAGGGGAAGCCGTAGACGTGGAGCATATCGTCACGCAAACCGACGGAACGGTCTCCACCACGACGCGCATCATTGTGGATGGTCAGGAGTACTCCAGCGTCTCCGAATTGCCCCCGGAAGCGCGGGAGAAATACGAGCAGGCGATGGCGAAAATGCGGGGGATGATGGGGCCGATGGCTCAGGGGAATCCCCTCCGCGTTTTGGAGGAGGCTTTCGCGAGCAGGAAATCTCTCTCCTCACCGGCGCGAACCGAACTCCCCTCCGTGAGCGCGCCTCAGGAGGAGAGTACGACCGGCAGGTTTATTCTTCTGGCTGGGGTCCTCCTCGTGCTCCTGCTCGTACTTGTGGCGGTGGCTGCCCTCCTCCTTTCCCGCTAGAATTGGCCTGGGAGATTGCTGAAGTTCTGCGCCATTATCAAAAATCATGTGCCAGCAGTATGCTTCCCCGTAACACGGGAGGCGAGAGTACTGGTGGGGTGAACCATGAACCAAATCTTGCAAGATACATCCGCAAGTGCCTTGACGACGGCCATCGAAGAGAACGTGCTGGGCTTCGCCCCTGTTTTTCGACGGTGGCCGCGGGCGGAACTGCACGAGGAAGAAGGGATAACCTGGTCAATCACGGATATCCCGTACCCCTTGTTCAACATCGTCATGCGAACCCGGCTTGATACGGAGCGCTTCGAGACGGTGGTTGCAAGGATTCTGGGCGAGGCAAAAACGCGTCGCGTGCCCATCCTGTGGGAGGTGTGGCCCTCCGCAGAACCCCCGGACTTGCGGGCGCGGTTGGAAAAGCACGGTTTCGTGCCTGCCGGAACGCCTCCGGGGATGGCGCTCGTTATGGACGAGTTGCGCGCCGATGCGCCCCCTGTGCCGGGGTTGACGATACGACGGGCCGAGAGCGTCGCAGATATGCAGGCCTTCATGCAAGCCTGGGGGCTGGGTTACGAAGAGCCTGAATTCGTCCTTGAGGCGTTTGCCGATTTCCTTCGTTATCTCCCCGCGGATACGGCGTTCTCCTACGTCGGGTGGCGGGACGGGCAGCCGGTGGCGACCTGTCAGACGGTGTTCCATGCCGGGGTTGCGGGCATTTACAGCGTAGCGACGGTCCCGCAAGCGCGGCGGCAGGGGATTGGGACGCAAATTGTTTTGGCGGCGTTGCGCGATGCGCAGGCGTTGGGATACAAGGTCTCCATCTTGCATTCGTCGAAGATGGGACTGGGCGTATACCGCGCTTTGGGCTACCGGGAGTACTTCAAATTTGCCCGGTACGTATGGTTGCCGGATGAGCGGCAATGAGAGCGTTTTGCCGCTGTTCAGACTTGCGCTTCGACTGTGCCTTTCGCAGCCGCTCAGTGTGAAACCAACGGTGATTTTATCCGTAATGCAGGTTGTGTACCATCAGTGAACAATCTTTTAGTGGAGGTTCTTTGTGACCCAACGCG
>DRKV01000052.1 GCA_011051635.1 Chloroflexota bacterium
GCATCTGGCTGCTGCGCCGCGCCCTGGAGCCGCGTCCCTTCCCCTGGCGGCGGATGCTGGCCTGGGAGAGCGCCGCCTTCGGCTTGCTGGCCTTCCTCGCCCTGTGGCGCGGCGTCTCGCTGGGACGCGCCGGGAGCGGTCTCGACGGCGGGCTGCTCGGCTGGGGGCTGGGACGCGTCTTCCAGACCATCCTGCCCGAGGCGGCGGCCCTGGGGGTCGCGGCGCTCATCGTCCTGCTGGGGGCTTTCACCGGGATGGGATGGGGGCCGCGGCTCTCCCAATGGGTGCGGAAGCGCCTGGAAAGGGCTGCCAACCCCGAAGAAGCCGCGGAAACGGAACCACCCCTCGGGGT
Organism: Chloroflexota bacterium; assembly: GCA_011051635.1. Lineage (GTDB taxonomy): Bacteria > Chloroflexota > Anaerolineae > Anaerolineales > DRKV01 > DRKV01. The sequence continues at coordinate 353 of DRKV01000052.1, forward strand.
GGCAACCTCTCCAAAAACGGAGGCCGCTCAAAAGGAGTCCGCCCCGCCGCGCCGAAGGCGCAAATCCCCCGCTTTGCCGCCCGAATTCCGCAAGAATTTCCGCGTCGAGGCCGCCGAGGAGAAACCCTCCGCGCCGCCGCCCCAACGTCCCGAAAATCTGCCTCCGCTCTCGCTGCTCAACAGCCAGCGCACCCAGCGCCCCGATGAGCGGCACATCAACCAGACCGCCGGATTGATTGAGAAGACTCTGACCGAGTTCGGCGTGCCGGCCACGGTGGTGGGCTTTCAGGTGGGGCCGACGATTACCCAGTTTGCGGTGGAACCCGGCTTTGTGGAGAAGGGAGGGAACGAGGAGAAGGAGGCGGAACGCTACAAGGTGCGCGTGGCGCAAATCGCATCTCTGCGGCGCGATTTGGCGCTGGCGCTTTCGGCGGAGCGGTTACGCATCCAGGCTCCCGTTCCGGGGCGGCCTTACGTGGGTATCGAAGTGCCCAACAGTCAGATGCAGGTGGTGCGCCTGCGCCCTCTGCTGGAGAGCGAGGCCTTTTACAAATTGAACGCGCCGCTGGCGATTGCTCTGGGGCGGGATGTTTCGGGCGCTCCGCTGGTGGCCGACCTGGGGAAGATGCCCCACTTGCTGATTGCAGGGACGACCGGCTCCGGCAAGTCGGTGAGCATCGCGGCCATCACCACCTGCCTGGCGATGAACAACAATCCCCGCGACCTGCGGATGGTGATGATTGACCCCAAGATGGTGGAGTTGCTGCGCTTCAACGGGCTGCCGCACATCTTCGGCAAGGTGGAGACCGACCTGGAGCGCATCCTGGGGGTGCTGCGCTGGGTGGTGGCGGAGATGGACAGGCGCTACAAGGTGCTGGAGGCTTCCCGCTCCCGGCATCTCGATTCGCACAACCGCAAGGTGACGCGCCGCAAGAAAGGGGAGTACCTGCCCCGGCTGGTGGTGCTGATTGACGAACTGGCCGACCTGATGATGGCCGCTCCCGATGAGACCGAGCACACCGTGGTGCGCCTGGCGCAACTGGCCCGCGCCGTGGGCATCCATCTGGTGGTGGCAACCCAGCGTCCCAGCACGGACGTGGTGACCGGTCTCATCAAGGCCAACTTCCCGGCGCGGCTCTCCTTTGCGGTAGCCTCCGGGATAGACAGCCGCGTCATTTTGGATACGCCCGGCGCGGAGGCCCTCCTGGGACGCGGCGATATGCTCTTTTTGCCGCCCGATGCTCCCGCTCCCATCCGCGCCCAGGGGGTGATGGTTACGGACAAGGAAATCAGGCGCGTGATTGCCTACTGGCAGCAAGAAGCAGAGGCCGAGGGGATAGAGAGCACGCCCCCGTGGGAGGAGATGCTCCAGGCCGAAGCCTATCTGGCCGACCGGGACGACCTGGTGGAGAAGGCCATCGAAATTGTGCGCCAGACGGGACAGGCAAACGCTTCCATGCTGCAACGGCGGCTGCGCATCGGCTATCCCCGCGCCGCCCGCCTGCTGGACGAACTGGAGGAGATGGGGGTGGTGGGGCCTTCCCGCGGCGGGGGGAGGTCGAGGGAGGTCCTTCTGGATGACGAGGACGAAGAAGAATGAGACGCTTCTTATTTGACATTCTTTCTGCCTCGCGATAGCATAGGGCCACTTTCAACCCTGGCAGGAGGAACCGTACTGTGGAACACATTGCCGATAAACGAGGGACGCGTCTGACCTTTACCGATATGATGCGGGTGCGCTTCAAAGGTATTCTTGACCCTATCGGGGTGTTTTTCAACCGACTGGGGTTGACCCCCAACATGATGACCGTCCTGGGGCTGTTCGGGAACGCCGTGGGAGCCTTCTTCCTGCTGCGCGGGGAGATGCTCGTCGGCGGGCTGATTGTGCTGGCGATGGGGCCCATTGACGCTCTGGACGGCACGATGGCGCGCCTGCGCGGCGAACCCACGGATTTTGGCGCGTTCGTTGATTCGGTCACCGACCGCTATTCGGAACTGGTCATCCTGGGGGGGCTGCTGCTGTACTACGCCATGCAGGGGAACTTCGTCGGAGTAGTAGCCGCTTACCTGGCCGCGGCCGGCTCGGTGCTGGTCTCCTACACACGGGCGCGGGCGCAATCCCTGGGCAAAGAGACCAAAATCGGAATTCTTACCCGCCTGGAGCGCTATCTGGTGCTGGCCCCCTCGCTGGTCTTCAACGTCCCCCTGGCCGGCCTGTGGATAATCGCGACCCTGGCAAACATCACCGCTTTGCAGCGTATCGCGGATGTGCGCCGTCAATTCCGGTCCACGAATGGACACGAATAAACACGAATACGTCCGCGAATGGGCACGAATTGACACGAATACTTGCCCACTTTCAAACTTGCCTACTTGCAAACTTTCAAACTTTCCATGACTTTCTACCTTGGTCCCCTCCCTATTCACCTCTACGGCATCATCTTGATGCTTGGCACACTGGCTGCTGCTTTTCTGGCCGCGCACGAGGCTCCCCGCTATGAGCAAGACCCCGAAATGATATGGGACGCGCTGACCTGGCTGTTGATTGGCGGCATTCTGGGAGCGCGTCTGTGGCACGTTCTTACTCCTCCGGCCTCCATGGTGGCTGCCGGTATCACCACGCGGTATTACCTGACCCACCCACTGGACGCGCTGGCTATCTGGAAAGGCGGCCTCGGCATTCCCGGCGCAGTTCTGGGGGGCGCGCTGGCGATGTACATCTTCACCCGCCGCAAGGGGCTGAAGTTTGGCGTGTGGGCAGATATCGCCGCGCCCGCCCTGGCGCTGGGACAGGCCATCGGGCGCTGGGGCAATTTCGTCAACCAGGAATTGTACGGCGCGCCCTCCAACCTGCCCTGGGCCATCACGATTGACCCGCAGTACCGCCTGCCGGGCTTTGAGAATGTCTCCCGCTACCACCCGCTCTTCCTGTACGAGTCGCTCTTCAACTTCGCCAACATGGCTTTCTTGCTGTGGCTGGGACGGCGCTACGCCGACAGGCTCAAATCCGGCGATGTGCTGCTGGCCTACTTGGTCACTTATCCCACGGCACGTTTCTTGCTTGAATTTTTGCGCCTCGACCCTTCCCCTGTGGCCGGGCTGAACGTCAATCAGACCTTGATGGCCGTGATTGCCGTGAGCGCCGCGATTGCTTTGTGGTGGCGTCACCGCTAAACACACCATCGCGCGCCATCGCTCGCCTCGGGAAACCCCCTGGGTGCAGGGTACATAAAAAACCGGATGCCCCCGCACCAACGGGGGTATTTTCGTTGGAAATAGGGGTAAAATTAGGCACACGGCAAGCATTCCAAAACTGCAATGAGGTATCCTTTCAGGATGTGCTATAAAAAGGGAAATGCCTGAAAGGTGCGCTCTCCATGATTGAAACTCACGATTTAAGCAAAACATTCGGCGATTTTTTGGCAGTCAACGGCGTTACCATCCACGTGAAAGCCGGGGAGGTGCTGGCATTGCTCGGCCCCAACGGGGCCGGCAAAACCACAACCATCCGCATGTTGACCGCTATCCTGCACCCCACGCGCGGCTGGGCCAAAGTAGCGGGGTACGATGTGCTTCTCCAACCCGACAAGGTGCGCGCCCGCGTCGGCGTGCTCACCGAACAGCACGGCCTATACGGACGCATGCCCGCCGACGAATACCTGGATTTTTACGGCGAACTCTACAACCTGGAGCCTGCTTTCCGCCGCAAGCGCATCGCTGGCTTGCTGGAACAGTTCGGGTTGGGCGGGGCAGCCCACAAACGCATCGCCGAATTCTCCAAAGGGATGCGCCAAAAACTGGCCCTGGCGCGCACCCTGTTGCACGAACCGCCCGTCCTCTTGCTGGATGAACCGACCTCCGCTATGGACCCGGAAAGCGCCCGCCTGGTGCGAGACGCCATCCATCAGTTGCGTTCAGAGGAACGCAGCATCATCGTCTGCACGCACAACCTCTCCGAGGCCGAAGAACTGGCCGACCAGATTGCCATCATCCGCAGAGGGGAAATCATCGCCCTGGGCACGGCACAAACGCTCAAACAACAATTACTCGGCCCGCCGGAGTTTGAACTGCGCCTGGGCAAAGCGCTCAACGGGCACCTGCCCACCCTGCCGGCATCGGTTGAGATAACCGCTCGCGGCGATACCTGGCTGCGTTATCGCACATCCAGGCCGGAGAAAGACAACCCGGCCTTGCTGTGGCAACTCCTCTCCCACAAGATGCCCGTGTTCAGTCTGCAAGAGACAGGCGGCACGCTGGAGGAGGTCTATTTGCGCGCCGTGAACGCCCCGGAGGAGGCTCCTCATGCTGGCTGACCTGCAACAGGAACTGCGCCCCGCCCTGACCATCACCCGCCGCGAAATCCGCGACCAGTTCCGCGACTGGCGTATCATCGCCCCCATCATCGTCCTGACGATTTTCTTTCCGGGGCTGATGAATTTCACCGCCCGGCAGGCGGTCAATTTCGTCGCCAAGTACGGGGCGAACATCGTCGGAGACCGCCTGATTCCCTTCCTGTTGATGGTGGTGGGCTTCTTCCCCATCTCCATCTCGCTGGTGATTGCCCTGGAAAGTTTCGTGGGGGAAAAAGAACGCCGCAGCATCGAACCCCTTTTGAGCACTCCGCTCAAAGACTGGCAACTCTACCTGGGGAAATTGCTCGCTTCCATGGCCCCCCCTCTGGTGGCAAGTTACCTGGGCACCTTCGTCTACCTGATTGGGGTTTACTTTCAAGTAGGGTGGCAGCCTCCCCCGACTCTCCTGGCGCAGATTCTGACCCTGGTGGTGGTGCAGACCGTGGTGATGGTCAGCGGGGCGGTAGTCGTTTCCACCCAGACCACCTCGGCGCGGGCGGCCAACCTGCTGGCCTCCTTCATCATCATCCCTATGGCCCTGCTCATCCAGGCGGAGAGCGTCGTCATGTTTTGGGCGCAGTACAGCGCCCTGTGGTGGATTATCCTGGGACAATTGCTGCTGGCGGCTGTACTCATCCGCATGGGGATTGCTTACTTCAACCGCGAGGAACTATTGGGGCGCGAACTGGATGTGATTGACGTGCGGGCTGCAGGGCGCACTTTTTGGCGGTATTTCCGCGGGGAAGCGCACTCTTTCGGGGACTGGTATCTTCACGAAGTCCCGCGCGCCCTGCGGCGTCTCAGGCTCCCCACCTTGCTGATGGTCGGTATCCTGGGGGCCGCGCTGCTCATTGGCGCGGGGCAAGCCTCCCGCTTCCCCATCCCTCCGGACAAATTGCAGCGCGAAGACCTGCAACAGGGGACCATCGAAGGGGTTCCCATTTTTCCCATCGCCACGCCGGGCGGCGTAGTTGCCATCTGGTGGCACAACTTGCGCACGCTTTCCCTGGCTACCCTGGGCGGAATTTTCTCCTTCGGGGTCCTGGGGGTACTGGTGGTGATGCTGCCTATGTTGATTATCGGCTACTTCCTGGCCACCGTGGGGACGGCAGGTTACTCGCCCCTCCTGTTTTTCTCCATTTTCGTTCTGCCCCACGGCATTTTCGAGATACCGGCCATGATACTGGCCGGGGCTGCCATCCTGCAACTGGGCGCTACCCTTCTCACCCCCTCGACAGGGCGCTCGCTCGGGGAAGCCTGGTTAAGCGCCCTGGCTGATTGGGCGGTGGTCATGCTGGCCGTGGTCATGCCCCTTCTGCTTGCGGCTGCCGTTATGGAAGTATACGTCACTCCCCGCGCCGTTCTGTGGTTTTTCGCTTTGTAATCTAACCCCATTTTTTATCGTCAAGGAGCCTGCTCTCATGGCAAAACTGGTAATCCTGGGTAGCGCCAACGCCATTTCCGACCCGGCCCACGAAAACACGCACATGGCCTTGCTGGGGAAGAGACACACCATCTTGATTGACTGCGTCAGCAACCCCCTGGTGCGCCTGCAGCAGGCCAACGTAGACCACCAGCAAATCACCGATGTCATCCTGACCCACTTCCACCCCGACCACGTATCGGGCGTGCCGTTGCTCCTGATGAACATGTGGCTCTTGGGACGTAAGACGCCCCTCAACATTTACGGGCTGCACCACACCCTGCAACGCGTCGAGGCTCTGATGGATTTTTACGAGTGGTCGCACTGGCCTGATTTCTTCCCGGTCGTCTTCCACCACCTGCCAGAGCGGGATAACATCCCCGTACTCTCCAACGAAGAGTTTCGCATCTCCGCCTGGCCTGTCCGCCATCTGGTACCTACCATCGGGCTGCGGGTCGAATTTCCTCAACTGGGTAAGGTGCTGGCCTACTCCTGCGATACCGAACCCTGCCCCGAAGTGGTCGAAATGGCCGGCGGAGCGGATGTCCTCATCCACGAAGCCAGCGGAGCCACCACTGGCCACTCCTCCGCAGCCCAGGCCGGAGGCATCGCCCGTCAGGCCGAGGCGGGGCGACTGTACCTGATTCACTACCCCACTCGCGGGATAGACCCTGAACATCTGGTCGCGGAAGCCAAGCGCACCTTCGGCGGAGAAGTCGCCCTGGCCGAAGACTTCATGACCCTGGAGTTCTAGGGGCACAGCAGCCTCCCTTAGAGCGGCTCCCCTTAAACGCCCAGCGCCCTGTCCGATGGACAGGGCGCTGTGGATTCTCACCAGCCTTCGACGAAGGGACGCCATTCCTCGTGCGCCCGCAAGTAATGCTCCAGGACGTACCCCGCCGAGGAGGAAGGCTCACGGGGCGGACGCAGCAAACGCATGTGCGCCTGCTCCAGAGTGCGGCCTCCCTTGCGGTGGTTGCAACTGGCGCAGGCCGTGACGAGGTTCTCCCAGGTGTGCGGCCCGCCCAGCCGCTTGGGGATGACGTGGTCAATGGTGGGATGCCGCAGGCGCTTGCCGCAGTACTGGCAAGTGTAATCGTCCCGCCGGAAAATCTCCCGCTTGCTCAGGCGGACGCGCCGCCGCGGGCGGTGTATCATCCGTTCCAGGCGAATCACCGAGGGGATGGGAAAACTGCGGCTGACGGTATGAATCTCGCCGCGCCCGTTCATTACCAGGGTCGCCTTACCGCTCAGCATCAACCCCAAGGCGCGGCGCGAGGAGCACACGTTTAGCGGCTCAAAATTGGCGTTCAAAACCAGGACGGGGGCTTCCTTCATGGCACGCTCCACCAGACGCGTACAACAATCAACCCCATGCCGCGGGCCGGGGGCAATGCGGTCGTGAGACTGGGGCAACGGCGGCAGACATGAGTTTTTCGTACAAGGGCACATTATAGCACGCCCTCGCGCCCCGGAAAGCGGCAGGAGAATTGTGAAGCCCCAAGACCTGACGGGTCTGCAAACGCCACCAGCGGTAAGGAAACGGCGACACAAAAAAAGGAGCGGCTCCGAAGGCCGCTCCTTTTTTCTGTGTCAGGAAGCGTTATTTTACTCGTGGTGCATGGTACTCTGGAAAGGCAGATAACGTGCCGCCAGGCTAAAGGCCAGCAACCAGTAGGAAATCACGCCGGTTGCTACAGCCCATTCCTGCCACGTGGGGGTGTAGGAATGCAGCCAGATAGTCGGTGTAAAGGGGTCCCAACTGAAGGAGGCCACCAGACCGGAGAAGTTGTAGTCCCAACGCAGGACGACAATCAGGATAACGGGCAGGGCGGCTGTGAAGCCGAGCACCTTCCAGTTTTTGACGCGTTCCGCGTACAGCAGGACAAAACCGGCCACGACTCCCAACAGGATTTGCCCTATCCAGAAGGAGAGGGAGAAGGGGATTACCTTGTCCAGCAGGGCGGTTTGGGTATCGACGGCATATTGCACGCTGTAGTAGTTGACTACCGCCCAGTCCCACAGACGGATGTACACCCACAAAAGCAGGATGCCTCCGGCCAGTTTGGCGACATCGTAGAGGGTCTTGTCGTCCACCAGTCCTGGACGCATGACGCGGAAGACAAGCATACTCAACAAGAAGAGGAGCGCTGTGCCGCCGCCCATAGCGGAGATGATGAACAACACCGGAGCGGTGGGGTCAAAGGGGATGCCGCGTCCGGTCAACATGCCGTAGGTCGCGCCCAGGGAGGCCTGGTGCAGGATGGAAAGCGTCAACCCGGCAATCGCCCAGAAAGGCCCCAACTTGTGCAGAAAGTGTGCAAAGGCCTGCGCACCGTTGGCAACCTTGCGAAGCAGGGGGACGCGGTCCAGGATGGGATGGGTGCTGAAAACAGGATGTTCCAGGATGATTGGTATCAGTTCTGCAATCAGAACGTTCAGGTACAGCACCACACACATGGTGATTTCCCACAGCAGGGAGTGAACCTGCCAGAAAACCACCGGATGCCAGAAACGCAGGGGTTGACCGAGGTCGAACAGCAGCACCAGACCGGCGGTTGAGTAGCCCAGGAAACCCAGGAGCACAGCCAGGCGGCCTACTTTCTCGAAGCGCTTCAATTGCAGCAGGTAGACCATGGCTCCGAAGACGAAAGCGCTGCCGCCCAGGGCGATGCTGGAGAGGTCAACAATAATCCACAGCCCCCAGGTGACGTGGTTGTTCAGGCCGGTGACTTGCAGGCCGTACCGCAGCACCTCGTATCCCCCAAATGCGCCGAAGACCAGCCCGCTCACTAAGAGCGCAATCCACACAGGGAAAGGGTCGTAACTTCGGGAGCCTATGCGGAATTTAGGAATGGTGATGGTATTTTGCATAGTGCGCTCTCCTTAGGCCGCATCTTGCGGGGGAACGTAGAAGACTTTGGGGTTGGTGCCCAATTCTTCACGCAAGCGGATGACGACATCGTGTTGTTCCATGCGCTGGGAAATCGGGCTTTCGGGGTCGTTCAAGTCTCCAAAGACGCGCGCTCCCGTGGGGCAGGCCACCACACAAGCGGGGGTAGCCGAGAGGTCCACACCGGGGGTCAGGCCGCGCTCCAAACCGGCATCAATGCGGTGCTGGCAGAAGGTGCATTTTTCCATCACGCCGCGGGGACGCGGGTCCACTTCGGGGGTTCCAAAGGCGGGAACCCGACAACTGACTCCGGTGTGTTCCCGCCAGTTGAAGACACGGGCATCGTAAGGGCAGGCCACCTGGCAATACCGGCAGCCGATACACAGGTCGTAATCCATGGTCACGATGCCGTCCGGTCGGTGATACGTCGCTCCGACGGGGCAGACATGCACACAAGGCGCATCTTCGCAGTGCATACAGTTGCGCGACAGGTAGTAAGTGTCGCCGTTGCTGGTCGTCTCCAGGGTGACGACGTTATAAATCATGTCGTCGTCCAGGTTGTTGACCGCCTGGCAGGCGTAAGTGCAATACTTGCACCCGATGCACAGGTTGATGTCAATCAGCATCCCCCAGCGGTGTTCGCCTTCGGGGGCATGCGTCGAAGCCTGAGATGCGTGCACGCCGGCTACGCTTGCCAGTGTCACCGCTCCGGCTACTGCTCCTGCCAACCCCAAAAAATCGCGCCGTGAAATGTCCTGTTGTTGTTCTTCTTGAGGGAGTTCTTTCTCTATCATAGGGAATTTCCTCATTCCACAGGTCGGATGTCAGGATAAGTGCTTTGGGATTTCCACGGGATGACCCACAGGCCACCCCGTGGAAATCTGAGGCACAAAATCGGACATCAGGATTTGTTATTGTCGTTGGCAAAGAAGAGCCACACAAAGCCCAGAGCCAGGATGATGCCCACGATGATGTTGAGGGCAGCCGGCGGTGTGGCGTGGATGCCTGCGTAGGCGGCCTGCTCTTCGGCCAATTCTTCTGTGGTCTTCTCCGGTGGAACCGTCTCAGGAGCCACCAGCGTGGTGGTCAGCGGTTCGCCGTTGAGGATGGCAGCAGCCGTATGGATGGTGTCGCCGTGGCAGGAGACACACGTATCGGTACCGATATTGAAGGTGTGACCGGTATTCTCGTGCGTGTTCTTGTGACAGTCGAGGCAGGTCAGGTTGGCCGCGTAGTGGGTGGAATGCAGGATGTCGTCAGCCTCTTCCCGGTGGCAGTTCTCGCAGGTGGTTTGGTTGTCGTCCACCAGGCGCTGATGCTGCGTATGCGGGTTGTGGCAGGCTACACAGGTGATGTCCACCTCACCGTGCTTGCTGGCGCTCCAATCCTCGTATTCCTGGATGTGGCAAGCGCCGCAAATCTCGGCTTCTTTACCCATGCTCAGCGGGACGGCAGGGTGTTCGCCCAGCGCCTCCGGCTTGTGGCAGGCCGCACAGCCCGTGCCGACCTCACCGTGACGGCTCTCTGTCCACTGGTCGTACTCGTCTTCGTGGCACTCCCGGCAGGATTCGGGGGCGTAATCGGTCTTGAAGGTCTTGGCTTCCTCGCTGAGAATCACCGGCGGGAAATGAGTCAGACGAGTGACATCTTCGTCGCTGTAACCCAGCGCCGCGAAGTCCAGGCGTCCGCCTTCATCGGTGTGGCAATCGGTGCAGTGGAGGGCGTCTTTGGCAGGGGCCACCATGTGGGCAATCGGCCAATACATTTCGGTATCTACAAAGCCGTACTGTCCACTGTATTCCAGCCCTGCATACTCCATCCCGGTCTTGATGGCCTTGCCCCAGTCGAAGTTCTTCCAGTAAGCGGTGTCGTCCTTGCCGAACAAGTGCGGGATGACCAGGCGGTTCAAGCCGCTGTCATAAGGCTGCCGCCCGGTGAAGTGCTTGAAAGGCCAGATTTTTGCTGTCGGGTCGTGAACGGTGCCCAGCGGCTTGTTGATGCTGACAACCCCGTTGGGGTCAATCGTGTCCTCGGCCAGGGTGTAGAGCATTTGCCCGTTGAACCAGGTGTAGTAGGGCACCACGTTCTCTTCCCAGCGGAACTCACCTTTCAAAGTGTTGTACTCCCAACCATCCTCGCCTTCTTCGGTGTACGGTTTGCCATTTTCATCCATCTGCCCGGCCTTGGACCAATCCCAGTACATCTTGGTGGGGATGCCGCCGCGGGCGAATTCAGGGATGTGGCAGGTGGCGCAGGCAATTTTTTGTGTGTGCTGGTTGAGGGTAGCCAGTTTGTGCGGGTGGTCGGTGTGGCAGGATTCACAGCCAGCCCATTGTTCGGGGTCCCAACTGTAGCGGCTGCCGGAGATATCGTGCTTTTCAGTGGTGTGGCAATTGGTGCAGGCGAAGTCTTGCCCTTCGGGGGACATATGGACGTCCAACTCGTAGGGCGGGTTGACCAGGGAGTTGTCCAGGTCACCGTGCTTCACTTCGTTGCCGCCGCCGCCGTAGAAGTGGCAGGCCCCGCAGGTCTCACGGCTGGATTCCCCTACGTTTTGGGCAATTTCCACCAGGTCGGGGGGATTCCATATTTTGCCGCTTCCGGGAGGAAACTCTTTGGGCTCAGAGACGGGGTAGCCTGCCCCGGCGGGGAATTTCTTGTACGTACCAGTGGTATCGTGGCAGACGAGGCAATCTACTTTCTCTTCGACCGTAAAGTCAAAGTTTTTGTCTTTCCAGCCGTAACCGATGTGACAACTGGTGCAGCGCGGCTCGTTCGACTGCGGGTTGATGCAGAAGTTGTTGATGACGTGCTTCTTACCGAGCGTCTGACCGGTAGTCTCGTTGACAA
>DRKV01000053.1 GCA_011051635.1 Chloroflexota bacterium
CATACGGGTGCAAGCAAATGTTGTAGAAGACGGCAGTTGAAACTGCACCAACGTCTGCGAAGTTGCCCTTCGGCAACTGGAATCCAACCTGCGGCGGCAGGTTTCGCAACTGTTGCTGCGGCTTTCGCGTAGCATCCCCGCAAGGGGGCCAGTCGCCAGGGCCGAAATGCATCTACACATTTTGCCCGCACCCCTTGCATACTTGCCACTTGCAAACTTTCTCGCTTGCATACTCTCTTTCTAACCACAAGGAGGCACTACCATGAAGTACGAGATTTTCGGCACGACGATGCCCACCGTAGACATCCACCTCAGCCAGGGGGAGGCGGTTTACACCGAAGCCGGCGGTATGGCCTGGATGAAGGGCAAAGTGAAGATGGAGACCAACACCAAAGGCGGCTTGATGGCCGGCCTGGGGCGCGCCCTGGCGGGCGAATCGCTCTTTATGACGACTTACACCTGCACCGGCGGGGAGGCAGTCGTCACTTTCGCGCCTGAGGCTCCCGGTCACATTCTTCCGCGGCATCTGGCAGCGGGAGAGAGCCTCATTTGCCAGAAGGACGCCTTCATGTGCGCCGAGAACTCCGTCAAACTGGAGATGCACTTCCGCAAGAAACTGGGGGCGGGGTTCTTCGGCGGCGAGGGCTTCATCCTGCAAAAAGTGACCGGTCCGGGCGTGGTCTTCCTCGAAATCCCCGGCGAAGTGCGCGAATACACCCTGGCCGCCGGAGAGACGATGAAAGTTGACCCCGGCCACATCGCGGCCTTTGAGCCGAGCGTTTCTTACGACATCAGCAGGGTCAAAGGACTGAAGAACGTCTTCTTCTCCGGCGAGGGCCTCTTCCTGGCAACCCTCAAAGGCCCCGGAAAAATCTATTTGCAGAGCATGCCGCTTTCCAACCTGGCGGCCAAACTGGCCCGCTACATGCCCGTCAAGAGTTCCTGATAGTTTCGTTCATCGTATGCAACGCGCCCTCCGCTGGTACGACCTCATCACGCTCAACATCTACTTCACCGGGCTGACGGCGCTCTCCCAGACGATGACGCCTCTGGTATTGCCCCTGCTTGTGCAACGCTTTGTCGGCGGAGCCGCGCAGGGGCAATTCTATGGTAGTTTGCGGCTGTGGGGATTGATGACCGCCGTCCTGGTGCAAGCCGTGGCAGGGACGCTTTCCGACCGCTCCCGCCTGCGCTGGGGACGTCGCCGCCCTTTCATCCTCACCGGCACGCTCCTCGACCTGGCCTGTCTCGCCCTCATCGGCTACACGGCCACCCTGGAGGGCATGGGCGGGTACCGCCTTTTGTTTGTGGGATTGATTTTGTTGATGGTCTCCACCAACATCGCCCACGGCCCGCAGCAGGGATTGATACCCGACCTGGTTCCTGTGGAGAAGCGCGGCCAATTTTCGGGCGTCAAAGCCTTGATGGAGGTTCCCATCCCCCTGATGCTGGTAGCCTTTACCATCGGCCCGCTGGTTGGGAATGGCCGCCTGGAAGATGCTCTGCTGGTCCTGGGGGCGGTACTCCTGGTGACGATGGGAATAACCATGCTGGCCCCCGAGAAAAGGCCGTCCGCGCCCCCGCCGCCCTTCCCCCGGGAGACTTTGCTGCGCCTGGCAGGAATGACGACGGTTTTCACCCTCGTCATTCTGGGGAGCGGCGCGTTGACATCCCGCGCCGCCCGTCTGCTGGAAACCGTCAGCCTGCGGGCCGCTTTGTGGGGGCTGGGCAGCATCGGATTGCTCGCCATGAGCGCGGCCATCGGACTGGGTGTGTGGTTCAGCCTCCACATCGGGCTGGACAAACGGCAACGTTCGGGAAGCGCCTTTACGTGGTGGGTGGTCAACCGGCTGGCCTTTCTCACTGCAACCACCAATTTGGCGGGATTCACGCTCTACTTCTTTCAGGGACGTTTGGGCTACGCCGGAGAGGGCGCCGCTATCCCCGCCAGCCGGATGCTTCTGCTGGTGGGCGCCTTCATCCTGGTGAGCGTACTGCCTGCCGGGTATTTGAGCGACCGCTGGGGCGATAAAGCCCTCCTTGTAACAGCAGGCGGCATCGCCGCACTGGGAACCGCCACCCTGCTCTCCGTTCCCCGCCTGGAAGTGGTCTATGCCGGGGCAATTCTGCTTGGGATTGCCAGCGGGATTTTCTACGCCTCTAACTGGGCCCTGGGAACCCGCCTGGTGCCGCCCGGCGAGGAAGGCCGTTATCTGGGCATTTCCAATTTGGCCGGGGCGGGCGCGGGAGCGGTGGGAGCCTACATCGGCGGCCCCATCGCCGATTATTTCGCGGCACACTATCCGGCCAATCCCGCCATCGGATACATGCTCCTCTTTGTCATCTACGGCATCCTGTTTCTTCTCTCCGTTGGAGCGGCCTTGCCTATTGCGTCGGGCCGGAAGATTGCCGAATCCGGGGCTGCCGCGCCCCTTTGAAATCCTTTGACGAAAAAAACATCCTGGCGTATAATCCCTGAGCCGTGGGGAAGTGCTGGAACTGGCAGACAGGCGTGACTTAGAATCACGTGCCGTAAGGCGTGAGGGTTCGAGTCCCTCCTTCCTCACCAGGCTTATTGCGCCCCCGCACGGGGGCTTTTTTCCGTCAAAAACAGGCACCTCAAGCCAACGTACCGCTTTCCTGCAAAGCGGACATTCCATCTCACTCTGTTCGTAAGGAAGTGCAGCCTTGAAAATCGAGACCACCCCCACCGATAACCACGAAATCACGCTCACCATTCAGGTTGAAACTGAAGAATTTGAGCGCGCCAAGCGGCGCGCGGCGCGCAAACTGTCCCGGGGGATGAAAATCCCCGGTTTTCGCCCCGGCAAGGCCCCCTACAACGTCATCGTCCGTCACGTTGGCGAAGCCGCGGTCATCGAGGAGGCCATTGACCAGTTGGCCGACGAACTGTACCCCAAAGCGCTTGACGAAGCCGACATCTCTCCCGGCGCGCCCGGCATCCTCGAAGAAATCACCGAAATGGACCCTCTGACCCTGGTCTTCACCGTGCCTTTGGAGCCGGAGGTCAAACTCGGCGAGTACAAGGAACTGCGTATCCCTTACGAATACGAAGCGCCCTCCGACGAAGATGTGGATGAATACATTGACACGCTCCGTCAGCAGCAGGCTGTCGTTACCACTGTGGAGCGTCCCGCCCAGGAAGGCGACATCGTTCACATCGTCCTCAACGCTGAATGGGTGGATGCCCCCGAAGGAGAAGAAGCGGCCATCCTCAAAGACCGTCACGTGCCGGTACTCATCGAAGCCGAGGAAACCGACACCACGGACGAGTGGCCCTTCCCCGGTTTCTCGCGCCAGGTATTGGGGCTTTCTTCCGGGGATGAGAAGGAAGCGGAATACGAGTACGACGAGGAAGCGTCTTCGGAAATGTTCCGCGGCAAAAAAGTGCATTTCC
>DRKV01000054.1 GCA_011051635.1 Chloroflexota bacterium
AACTGCTAATGTTCAAAATGCGGATACGACGGGTTCCCCGAAAATCGGGCGTATATTCATCCCACGAGGTGCCGTTCCAATGATAGGCACGCAAGTCGTTGTCATTGTGGCCGCGCAATTCAGAGGGGGCATTATAAGCGCTTCCGTCTTCAAACTTGAAATACACATGCGCCGTCAGACCGCCGTTATCGCAAGCAGCATTCGGAGAAATTTCATAACCCCGGCGAATGCTGCCGTCCAGACGCGGAATGGTCCGGTTCCCGTTGACCTTCACCTTGACCTGGCAGTCAGCATCTGAATTAGCCGTGACATACAGGCGCACAAACCAGGGATTGCTGCTATCCGCAGCGTCATCGAAAAAGTTGTATCCAGTGTTGAGAGTAGTGCCGATGGAAAGCGTCTCATAGCCAACATGCGCCCCTTCGTAACGCGGGGAACGGTTGGACAGCGTGTTCTCGAAGACCACGCGGGTGGTCTGCGTAACCACGTTGCTGGTATCCACGGCGTTCTCCGGCGGCCAGGAAGCCCAGACGCGATTGCCGCTGTTGCAAGCGTAGAGATAAAAGCCCACCGGGTCGCTGCTGGTCAACCCCAGGTCGCTCTTCTGGATGTAGAACTCCACCTGGTTGGTGCCGCGATTGCCGCCGCTGTCGGAGGGCGACCAGGCGTTCCAGTTGGTGCCATCCGCCTGCGCGTAAGCCGTACCGCTGGGATACAGTTGGATAGCATAGTCGGCTTTGCCGTCTTCCGAGAAGGTCGCCCCGCAGTACTCACTCGTATTGCCGCTGTTGGCCGCGCCTTCGTCCAGGGGGTCGGTGTCAATCAGGACGTTGTACTTGTCCGAGCCGGTATTGCCGCCTACCATGCCAATGTAGATGTAATCCGCATCCCAGGTGAGGTAGAAATCCACCCCGTCGGCGCTGCCGAGTTGTTCGCCGTTCACCTGCCATTCGGGGGTGCTCGTATCCACCGTGCCGTCGGCAGTGATGGTGTGATTGGTCGTCACATACCCACTCCAGCCATCGTTGGCCGCGCCCGCAGTGTGATTGCGATAGTTCGACCCGCCCCCATTAGTGGTTTCCACCGCCCAGTCGGCGCTATTGCTGCTCCAGCCGGCCATCGGATAATGCAATCCGATGGAATCTCCGACGTTGGTACCCGCCAGGTCGGGATACTGCATCACAAGGCTACCAAAGACGCGCTCGCCGTCCGGGGTGAAGAGCGCCAATTCACCCCCCCCATTGTCCAGCGCAAACGTGCCTGACAGCGTACACACCACCTCGCCGGTGATATCCGGGAGCGCCGCCTGGGAGACGACCAAAAAGTCTCCCGCGGCGATGGTGGTGCTGAGGGGGATGGTTACGGGGATGGTACAAGAGCCTTCCGTATCGCTCAACACCCACCCGCCCACATCCACGGAGGCGCTGCCGGGGTTGTAGAGTTCCACCCACTCGGTATCCGGCTCCGACCCGCTGGGGTCATACATGATTTCGCTGATGACCACGTCGCCATAGGTGTACGTAACGGCGGCGCGGGCAGACTGCCGCAAGACAGCCCCTCCCAACAGCAAGGCCGCCCCCACCAGAAAGACAGCCAATAAAATATGAAAAACAACTTGCCTGCTCCTGCCTGCGTTCATCGCGCTCACTCCTTTTGATTGCCACACAACCTGCTTACGCTTTATTGCATGCAATACAACTTCATTCTACATGCAAATCGCAACCCATTCAAGTAGGGAGCACACATTTCGCCGCTTGTATTGTATGGTCTCCATCTCCCCCCCTAAGAAAAGTGCAAGGGAAGCCTTCCCTCCGCTCCATTACAATGGCTATGCTTCGCTCAAGCATTCACAAACACGGGAGACGGTCGGTTATGCTGAAATCCATTTCATCGGGAGAAACTATCACGCACCAGAACCCCATTCCCCGGCAACGCACCAGGGCGGCCCGGCGGCACCAGTGGAAAGCGCTTACCGCCTGGCTGGTCATGCAGGATACCTTGCTGGTCTTTCTGGCTTTCGGGGCAGCCTACTTTGTACGCTTCACCTTGCACCTGCCCATCTTTGCCTCCGAAGCGCGCATCGACCCGCCCTTTTACCAGCGGCTGGCGTTGATTGCCGCGCCGTTGTGGGTGGCTCTCTTTGCGCTTTTTGGGCTTTACAACCGCAAGAATCTCCTGGGGGGCACCAAGGAATACTCCCTGCTCTTCAATGCGGTCACGACGGGGCTGGTAGGCATCGTCTTCGCCGAGTTCATGCTGCCCGACCTGGTGCTGGCACGCGGCTGGCTGCTGCTCTCGTGGGCCTTTGGCTTCTTCTTCACCGCCCTGGGACGTTTCACATCCCGACGCGGGGTATATGCCCTGCGCAAACGCGGCTACTTCCTCACCCCGGCAGTGATTGTCGGCGCCAACCCCGAAGGCTTCTCGCTGGCCGAACAATTGCGCCGCTGGACGACATCCGGCCTGCAACTGATTGGCTTCGTGGACGACGAACTGCCTTCCAACGCCCGCTACATCGCCAACCTGCCCGCCTTGGGGACACTTGATGAACTGGATGACCTGATTGCCCGTTACGGCATCGAGGAAATCATCCTCACCAGCAACGCCCTGCCCCGCGAAAAATTGCTCCACATCTTCCAGCGCTACGGGACCGCCCCCAACGTGCAGGTGCGGCTCTCCTCCGGCCTCTACGAAATCATCACCACCGGGCTGGAAGTCAAGGAATTCGCCTTCGTTCCTCTCTTAGGCATCAACAAGGTACGCCTTACCGGCCTGGACCTGGTACTGAAAACCTTGCTGGATTACAGCATCGCTCTCGGTGCGGTCATCGTCGGGGCCCCCGTGATGGGGCTGCTGGCGCTGCTCGTCAAATTGGACTCCCCCGGCCCGGTCATCCACCGGCGGCGCGTCATGGGCGTCAACGGCAAACAATTCGATGCCTTCAAGTTCCGCACGATGTACGTCAATGGCGACGAAATCCTGGCGCGCTACCCCGAATTGCAGGAGGAACTGCGCCGCACGCACAAACTCAAATTCGACCCGCGCATCACCCGCGTCGGACGTTTCCTGCGCAAAGCCAGCCTGGACGAACTGCCCCAACTCTTCAACGTGCTGCGCGGCGAGATGTCCATCGTGGGGCCACGGATGATTTCCCCCCCCGAGATGGAGATGTACGCCAAGCACGGCCTGAATTTGCTCACCGTAAAACCGGGTATCACCGGTTTGTGGCAGGTCAGCGGGCGCTCGGATGTCTCCTGGGAACAGCGCGTGCGTTTCGACATGCACTACATCCGCAACTGGAGCATCTGGCTGGATTTGCACATCCTGATTCAGACCATCCCGGCGGTGCTGAAGAGCCGGGGAGCCTACTGACCCCCCAGGAGCGCGGCGGGACTCCTTTCAAGCGGCTCCCGCTCCCCAAACGGGCAACCCCTTCAAAGGGAGTCCGCTTCCCCCCTGATTTTGGGGCGGGGCGCATCCAGCGGGTGTTTTTCGGGTGCAAAGCACCCGAAAAACACCCAAAAAGTTCTTCCCCCTTCCACAAGGCCCATACATCATGATAATCGTCCAGACCCCGGTGCGCGTCAGTTTCTTTGGCGGGGGCACTGATTTCCCTTCGTTCTACCGCCAGGAAGGCGGATGCGTGCTTTCCACTGCGATTGACAAATACATCTTCGTCACCATCAAAGAGCGGCGCTTCGATGACCGCATTTGGGTCAGTTATACCCGCACGCAAATCGCAGAGAGCGTGGACGAAGTGCAGCACGAGTTGATTCGGGAGGCCATGCGTCTGACCGGCACCGACGGCGGCGTGGAAATCACCACCATGGGCGATGTGCCCGCCGGAACAGGGTTAGGCTCATCCGGCACGGTGACGGTCGGGGCGCTCAATGTCATGTACGCTTACCAGAACCGTCCCGTGACCGCCGAAACACTTGCCCGCCAGGCTTGCCAGATTGAACTGGAGATTCTCAAACACCCCGGTGGAGTGCAAGATGAATACATCGCGGCCTACGGCGGCCTGCGTTTCATGGAGTTTCGCACCGACGGCGAAATCCGGGTGGAGTCCGTGCGCCTGCCCGAGGAACTGAAAACCCGTCTGAACGAGAATTTGCTGCTGTTCTACACCGGGATGAACCGCCGCTCGGAGACCATCCTGGACGAACAAGAGAACAACGTGCGCGACCGGCTGCCCATCCTGCGGCGCATGAAGGAAATCGCCGTGACCGCCCGCCGCGAACTGGAGGCCGGGCATCTGGACGCCCTGGGCGTGCTGCTGGACGAGAGTTGGGAGTTGAAGAAACAACTCGCCAGCCGCATCAGCAACGGTG
This sequence comes from Chloroflexota bacterium, assembly GCA_011051635.1. Taxonomy (GTDB): domain Bacteria; phylum Chloroflexota; class Anaerolineae; order Anaerolineales; family DRKV01; genus DRKV01. The sequence continues at coordinate 4,332 of DRKV01000054.1, forward strand.
ACATTGACGAGTGGTACCGGGCAGCCCGCCAGGCCGGCGCGCTGGGAGGGAAAATCACCGGTGCGGGAGGGGGCGGGTTCTTCCTGCTGTACGTCCCCTACGAGCGCAGGCAAGCGGTACGGCAGGCGCTCTCGCACCTGCGCGAGATGCCCTTCCACCTGGAACCGGATGGCAGCAAAGTAATTTTCAATTATCGGCGCTAGGAACAGGCCAACGAGGAGATAGCGATGCAAAGTTCAGTAAGACAGTACCTCCAAACCATGCAGGAAACCCTGGGGCAATTGCCCGTGGACAAAATCGAACAACTTATAGAGGTACTCATGGAAGCCCGCCTGTACGGGCGGCAGGTATTCATCATGGGGAACGGCGGCAGCGCCTCTACCGCCTCGCATTTCGTGTGCGACCTGGCGAAGAACACGCGCCGTCCCAACTGGCCGCATTTCCGCGTCCTTGGGCTGACCGACAACATGGCGATTTTCTCGGCCTATGCCAACGATGAGGGCTACGAAAACGTCTTTGCGGAGCAGTTGAGCAGTCTGGTGGAGGCGCACGACGTGGTTATCGGTATCTCTGCCAGCGGCAACTCGGAAAACGTACTGCGCGCCATCCGCCTGGCAAACAAATTCGGGGCCTACACCGTCGGTTTTACCGGTTTTAGCGGCGGAGAACTGGCGAGAATCAGCCGCCTGAACATTCACGTCCCCCTGGATTCTTACGAACAGGTCGAAGATATCCACCTGATGCTGGAACACATGATAGTGGTGGCCGTCAAGCAGCGCTGCGAGGCCGCGACTGTGCTGCCGCGCTCCATGCAGGCTCCCTACACGCTGGATGCGGGCATGGCCTCCACGCCTGACATGCATCAGGATACCGCTCTCCAGGTTGCCGCCCAGCGCACTTCGGATAAAGCGCGGCGTACCATGCAGATGCTTGCTGAAATCAGCCAGGAATTTGCCGGCAAACTGGATTTGCACGCCATGTTGCAGCGCGTCCTGCTCCTGACGCTGGAGAGCGTTGGGGCGGTGAGCGGCAGCATCATGGTGCTGAACGGCGAAGGGGATGTCATGGACGGGGCACTGGCCTACAACGGGGAAGTCCGCACCCCCAACCCGGAACAACTCAACCAGATTATCGAGGAGGGGCTGGCCGGATGGGTCATCGAACACCGCCAGCCTGCGCTCATCACCAACACCAGCGCAGACCCCCGCTGGATGCAGCGGCAAGAGGAATACGGCGAGCGCTCCATTTTGAGCGTTCCCTTGATGACAGCGGACCGCGTGGTCGGCGTGGTTACACTGGGATACCCCCAGGCAGGGCGCTTTACGATGGAGGACCTGGCAATGCTGACAGCGATTGCCGTGACGCTTTCTTACTCCTTCAACGAGAAGCGGGAAGCAGCGCGCTAGAGGCACCTGCCCCCCATTCCCTGCGCTTGCTTAAGGTAAAGACCTCCGAGATTTTCGTCGAGAGCCGCCACGGAAAGCGGAATCGCTCCCGCAGGCCGCTCTGGACGAGCGTCGCAGCGGCAAAATCTCGGAGGTCTGATTTGTCCCACCTCACTGTCTCATGTTGAACCCTTAAAATTTGAGATACGGCACCAGCGCCAGGAGGTCATCCACCACCCGAAACGCTCCCAATCGTGCCGCTTCAGGCAGGGAGAGTTGGGTTGCGCCGCGCCCGGTACGCACCAAAACGGACTGGGCCACGCCGGCGGCTTGCCCGGCCTGCACATCGGTAAGGGCATCCCCCACCATCCAGGAACGGGAGAGGTCCAGGTTCAGGTCACGGGCGGCCTGCAGGAGCATCCCCGGCTGCGGCTTGCGGCAGGGACTCCCCGTCCCCGGCGCGTGCGGGCAGAGATAGGCGGCATCCACCCGCCCACCCTGACTGCGGATGTGCTCCACCACGCGCCGGTTGATGGCTTCCGCCTGCGCCAGAGAGATGATGCCCCGCCCCACCGCTGATTGGTTGGTCACAATCACGATAGCACACGGCAAGGCGCGCATCAAACGCAACGCCTCCAGCGCCTGCTCGTAAAAGGCCACATCATCCCAGGAGCGCACGTAATCGGAGCGGTTCTCGATGATGACCCCGTCCCGGTCGAGGAAGACAGCCGGGCGCGAGGAGCGGGGGGAGGAAGAAAAATCGGCTTTCGGGTTCACATCCATCATTTTGCATTCACCATTCTGCCTTCAGCATTCACCATTCTGCATTCAGCATTCAGCATTCATCATTCTGCCTTCACCCTTCATTCTACCCCATGTCCAATCCCGCCAACCCCGAAACGACAGCCCTGGAGAGCATCCGCCTGTACATCAACCGCCAGGCGGACAACCTGCCGCGCTACCTGCTGGAACAGACCCTGTACGCCCTGGTCGGATGGGTGCCTGCCGTGTTCGGCATTGGGTTGCGCGCCGCGCTCTACCGCCTGATACTACCCATGGAGGGCGCGGCAGCCATCGAAGCCGGGGTGCGCCTGCGCTTTGCCAACCACATCCACCTGGGGCACGGTACCTACCTTGACCAGGGCGCGTACCTGCACGCCACCCCTAACGGGATTCGTATCGGCAATCGCAGCATCGTCATGCACGGAGCCGTTCTGCACGTCTACAATTTTCGCGGTATGCCCCATTCCGGCATCACCATCGGGGAGGATTGTCTGATTGGCGAGTATTCCGTCATCCGGGGGCAGGGAGGCGTCACGATTGGGGATAGGGTCTATACCTCGCCTTTCACCCAAATCATCGCCGTCAACCACGTCTTCGACGACCCGACGCGCCCTTTCATCGAGCAGGGCCTGACCGCCGAGGGCATCGTCATCGAGGACGATGTCTGGCTGGGAGCGGGCGCGGTCATCACCGACGGGGTGCGCGTCGGGAAGGGAGCGGTGGTCGCCGCGGGAGCGGTAGTCACCAAAGACGTGCCACCCCATACCGTGGTGGGCGGCGTGCCCGCTAAAGTCATCAAGGAAATTACGGGAGAGGCGGTGCAAAGAGGGAAGCAGGTGTATTGAGAGAAATTGACCAATTGGCAGGCTGAGAAATGGGCAAGACAGTAAATTGGGGGCGGGGAGGGGGACGGTTAACAATCTTGCAAGCACCGGGGCGGCTAACAGGATTGCAGGGCACTGCACGAGAGGACTGCTTTAGGATGGGGGGCGGAAAGTGTAAAAGTAAGAAAGTTTGCAAGCAGGTAAAGTAGAGAAACACAAGGAGAAGATTATGACCACGCTGTCTGTCGTCATCCCCGCATACAACGAAGAGGATGGCATCGCTGAAATCATGAACCGCGTGTTGGCAGTGGAGAAAGACCTGCCCCCCGTGGGCGTGGAGGCGTTGGAACTGCTGGTAGTGAACGACGGCTCCCGAGACCGCACAGAAGAAATTGCCCGCGGGATAGCCGCCGACGCTCCCAATGTGCGCGTCATTTCGCACCCCGTCAACCGCGGTTATGGAGCCGCGCTGAAGACCGGGTTTGCCGCCGCAAGCGGCGAATTGATTGGTTTTCTGGACGCCGACGGCACCTACCCCCCGGAATACTTCCCCCAACTGTGCCGCGAGGCGCTTCAGGGAGGCGAACTGGTAATTGGCTCCCGCATGGCCGGCGCGGAGAGCGGCATGCCCCTCGTGCGCAAAGTCGGCAATTTCATCTTCGCCAACATGATTAGCATCCTGGGCGGACAGCGCATCACCGACAGCGCCAGCGGAATGCGCGTCTTCCATCGTGACATCCTGGAACGCATTTACCCCCTGCCCGACGGCTTGAACCTGACCCCCATCATGAGTACCCGCGCCATTCACGAGAAAATCCGGATGGTGGAAATCCCCATCCCCTACAGTGAGCGCCTGGGGCGCTCCAAATTGAGCGTGGTACGGGATGGCTCCCGTTACGTCAAAACGATTACGTGGACGGTGCTCTCTTATAATCCGGTACGCATTCTGGGCGGGCTGGGACTGCTGGGTGTGGGCCTCGCTTTGCTGGTGGCCCTCGGCATGGTCGCAGCCCGCTTGAACGGCGTCACCAGCCTGGGGCCGTGGGGGGTCGCGGCCCTCTTCTTTGCCCTGGTCAGCGGGGTGAGCGGCATCAGTGTGTTTGCCCTGGGAGCCACCTTCAATTATCTCGTCTCCCTGTTTTACAAACAACCCATCCGCCAGGGCTTGTTCGGTAAACCGGTCTTCAAAGAGCCGCTGGAGCGGCATTTCGGCTGGATGGGACTGCTGGCAGCCGGCATCGGTCTTGCAGGTGGGATCACCAGCATCATCCTCAGTCTGAACGGCTGGGAAATCACCCGTCTGTGGTTTTATCAACTTGCCAGCGCCATGGCCTTCCTGGTCGGCGCGCAGTTGATGGTCTACTGGGTACTGATGCGCATCCTGGAAGAACTCAGCCAGCGCGAAGCGCGTACCACCGCCGACCTGAAAGTAGACGAGAGTATGGAAGTCAGCCGCACTCCCCAGCCCTCCACTCCCGCCCCCGTGGAAGCCTGACGGGGGACCACGGACTACCGACCACTGACCACCGACTACCGGCCACTGACAGCTGACTACCGACCACTGACACC
>DRKV01000055.1 GCA_011051635.1 Chloroflexota bacterium
GGAAAAGCGAATGTCTGCAACGGCTGTTGTGCCGCCGACACGGGGGAGTGGAATCCAACCGGCGAGGAGGGTTTCGCTTTGGCGTGCGGCATGCCGATGCCGCACCCTGTCCGCGGCACAAGACTTCCGAGTTCTCCAAGAACTCGGAAGTCTGGCGTAGGCAGAGCGGACCTGACGGGGCTTTTCGCGCCCCTCCATTGTGGTAAACTGTAACCCCAAAACCCCAACAACCAATACGCCGCTTCTTCAGCGTAAATCAGCGGGCATCAGCGTCATCTGCGTTCACTGTGTTCACTGCGTTCATCACACAAGGTTTATCCCAACCCCAACGTATCTTTGGAGGTGCCTCCCATGCCCTTGCCAGCCGGAATCCCCGCCCCGGATTTCACCCTGCCGGACGATACGGGTACGCCGCGCACGCTCTCCGAGTTCCGCGGCAAGCCGGTAGTGCTCTACTTTTACCCCAAAGACAACACCAAAGGCTGCACCACGGAAGCCTGCAATTTTCGCGATGACTACTCCGCCTACCAGCAGGCCGGCGTGACCGTCCTGGGGGTCAGCCCCGACCCGCCCAAATCGCACACGAAATTCAAACTCAAGTACGAACTGCCCTTCACCCTGCTCTCCGACACCGAAAAGGAAGTCTGCCGCCTGTACGAAGTGTGGGGGCCGAAGAAATTCATGGGGCGCGAGTACGAGGGCGTCTTGCGCACCACTTACCTGATTTCCCCCGATGGCGACATCCTCAAAGTCTTCGAGAAAGTGCGTCCCGCAAAACACAGCGCCGAGGTGCTGGCCGCCCTGCGAGAAGCAGGTTTCATTTCCTGAGTCGTCATGGCGAACGAAAACCAGCCGTTCCCCAAAAAACGCCCCTGGCAGTGGCTGATAGGGGGCGGATTGCTCCTCCTGGCGGGCGCCCTGGTACACGAAGCCCTGATGGTGGTAGGAAGCGGTGCTACGCTGGCTTACCTTGTAGTCGGCACCCTAATCGGGGGATTGCTCGTCACGCTGGTGCGGGAGCGGCGTCTGCGACGCATGGCCGAGGGGGAGCGGAATGCCGCCGAAGCAACTCTGGCCCGCGTCGAACAGCAGCAGGAGGCCCTCACCACCCTCAACCAGCATTTCATCAACGCCCAGAGCGAGCGGGAAATCACGGAGGCTTTGCTGGACTTCATCCCCCGGATTACCGAGGTGGCGGGGGTTTCCTTCGTCCCCTTCGACGAGCGCGAACGCCCCGTGGCGGCGGTCAGTCGCGGCCCTCTCTCCTCCGCGGCGATGGACGTGTGGACCGAATACCTGGCGCGCCCCGAAGCGCGGCACCGCTGTCAGGCCTGCGAGGTGGAACACTCCCTGGCCGATACGCGTTGCCCTCTCACACCGCCGCCTTCGCTGGAGGGGCTGGAAGGCGTGCGGGAGATGCACTGCCAGCGCCTGTGGTGCGGTTCGCGGCAGGTGGGGATGATAACCCTCTACCGTTACACGGACGAGCCCCTCCCCAGGGAAATCAGCCACCTGCTGGATACCGTCCTGGCCGAGGCCGCCCTCCGCATGGACAACCTCCGCCTGCGCCGTCAGGAAAGGGAGGCTTGGGGACGTCTGCAAACCTGGCGACGGCAGCAGGACGCCCAACCGCTGGAAAACGTTCTCCTGGAAAACATCCTCCACATTTTCGACGCCGATTTCGCCTTCATCCTCCTCCCCGCCGAGGGGGATGAGAGCCTCCACATCGCGGTTTTGGGGCGTGCCCCAGACCAAATGCGTACCTTTGCCGATGGCTTTTTGCGCTCCGTCCGCCAGACCGCGGAGCCAGTGCTGGTCGGTAACGTGGAGGGGCTGCGCATGGACAAAGGCCAGGAGGGCGTGACCCTGCTTGCCGCGCCCTTGCGCCTCTCCGACGAGAGTTCCCTGGGAGCGGTGCTGGTAGGGGGCTATCCCCCGTTGGAGTTCACCCGCCGCCACGTAGATTTGATGCGCACCGTAGCAGGACAGACTGCCCTTCTCGTCCAGAACGCCCGCCTGCTGCCCCGCCTGGAGCACCGCATCATCCGCACGGAGCGCGCCCGCCTGGCGCGCGAAATCCATGATGGGCTGGCTCAAACGCTGGGATTCCTCAAATTGCAGGCCGCCCAAATGCGCACCTTTCTCAAACGCGGCGATACCTCCCGTTTGACGGAAGCCCTCGAAACCTGGTACGCTACCGTCTCCGAGGCTTATCTGGATGTGCGCGACGCCCTCGACGGTCTCCGCCTGACGGCCTCCGAGGGGACGCTCTCCTACTGGCTCTTCCAGATTGCGGAGGAATTCGAGACGGCTGCCGGTCTCACCGTGGAGACCGAAGGCCTGGAGATGCTGGATACCCTCCCGCCGGAGATACAAATTCAGGTGGTGCGCATCGCCCAGGAAGCCCTGACCAACGTCCGCAAGCACGCCCAGGCCAGCGCGGTGCGTCTGCGGGCCGCGCATTCTCTGCCGGGGGTGTTGAGCCTGGCAATTTGCGACGACGGGCGCGGTTTCTCTCCCCAGGAGGCGGACGTCGTCTCCCGTCACGGGCTGGAGGGGATGAAGGAGCGCGCCGAACTCCTGGGTGCCGATTTTCAGGTGGTCAGTCAGCCCGGTGAGGGCACCTGCGTTCAAGTGCGTATTCCCTTCAAGGAGGCCTCCCGTGCCTAAAATCCGCATCGTCGTTGTGGACGACCACGTTTTGTTTCGCTCCGGTCTGGTGAGTTTGCTCTCCGATTTCCCGGAATTTGAGGTGGTGGGGGAAGCCGATAACGGGCGCGAGGCCCTGCGCATCGTCCATTTGCAGGAACCCGATGTGGTTCTGATGGATGTCAATATGCCGGTGATGGACGGGGTGGAGGCTGTTGCCGCCCTGCGCAAAGAGAGCAACGCCGCCGTCCTGATGCTGACGGTCTCTTCCCGCGATGATGACCTGTTCGGGGCGATTGCCGCCGGAGCGGACGGCTACCTGTTGAAGAACACCGACCCCGCCATGCTGCGGGAGAGCATCCTTTCCGTGGCTGCCGGCAAGAGCATCCTGGACCCCAACGTGACGGGCAAGGTGCTCAAGGCGGTGGCCGCGGCGGGCGCGGTACCCCCTTCCAATCTGGGCCTCAGCCCGCGGGAGATTGACGTCCTGCGGCAGATTGCCCGCGGCAAGACCACTCCTGCTATCGCCAAGGCCCTCTTCATTTCGGAAAACACCGTCAAGACCCACGTCCGGCGCATCTTCGCGAAACTGGAAGTGCATACCCGCGTGGAGGCCGTCAACAAGGCCGTCGAGTTGGGGATTATCCGCCGTTCTTGAGGGCGGGACGAATTTTGGAGTGTGGAGACACGTCTCCACTTTTTCATTTCTCCCACCGATATGCAAAAAAGCGGCACCGAGATGCTGCATGTCAAAATGCAGGGGGGTGATGCAAAAATCATCCCTTTGGGGGAGAATCATCCCGCCTCGAAAGCAGGCCCGGATGACAGACAAATCTTATCCGATTTGCTATAAAGTTTTTGGATAGTGGCAGATTTTGACTGATGGCAGGCGGGACTTCGCTTTTCTCCCCTTCCCGGCTTTCCCCCAAAGGGGGCAGGGGCGATTTTCCTCCATTGGGGGGAGATGTCCACAGGACGAATGTCCGCTGGACAGAGGGGGGATGCGTCAGTCAATTTTGACCATTACCTGTGCGAGTTTTCAAACGTGCAACGCATTTTCTATTTTTATCCGCCTGGTTCTCAAAAAATCATGGTGACCAAACAACGTAGCGTGCTTATTGCCTCCAATCACCCTTTGTTCGCCCAAGGGTTACAGCACCTGTTTCGCGCCCGTTCGGGTGTTGAGGTCAGCGTCGTGGGAGTGGCTCGCACCCTGGAAGATGCTCGCCGGGCCATTGAGCGCCTCAAGCCCGACCTGGTGGTAGTGGATTACGACGACGACCAGGTCAATCGGGAGGAATTCCTCAACCAGTTCTTTCAGGGGGAGGAACAGCGCCGCCTGGTGCTACTCTCTTTACAGGAAGGGGGCGACCGGGGCGTGGTTTACGACCGGAGAAATATCACCCTCTCCCGGGTCGCCACCTGGCTGGATTCCTGGTTCGAGACCGACGATGCCGGTGCGGGATAGGCCGCTAGCATCGGATGTCCGCCTCTCCCCATCAGGAGGAACCCCCATGCCTTCTCTAATCCCTCACCCAACCGAGCGAAAAATCCTGCTCCTGGCCGCCGTCGCCACTTACCTGGTGATTGTGTTGGGAGCCTTGCTGCGCGTCTTCGCCGGGGAGACCTGCCTCGATTGGCCGTTGTGTTCCGGAACCTGGGTCTTCCCCGCCGCCTCCGGCGCGCAACTGGAGTACCTGCACCGTGCTGCCAGCCTCCTGGCGGGGCTGCTGCTGGGGTGGGGATTTTCGTCCCTGCGCCGCGGGCCGCGGCTTGCCCGGCACGCGATGGGCGGGGCGCTCTCCCTCCTGGCAGTGGAAGCTCTGCTTTCCGGCCTGCTCCTGGTGACGGGCGGAACACGCCCCTGGGAAGGGATGCTCCACATGGGGCTGGCGCTGGGGATTCTGGCACTCATCCTGGCGGCGCTGGTCGCCGTCTGGCGGGGGGAGGTCTCCTGGTCGCGGAGTGCGCCCTTTGCGCGCCTCACCCTGCGGACGCTGGGGGCCGCTTTCCTCGTTTACCTGAGCGGTTCACTGGTGGCATCCACGGGAGCCGCGGCAGCCTGCCCCGGCTGGCCACTGTGCAACGGACTGGCCTGGCCGCAAGGCGGCCTCGCCTGGCTGAACACGATACACCGGGCGCTGGTGCTCCTGGCCGCGGGACACGTGGGGCTGCTTTTCTGGCAGGCGTGGCGCACGCAGCGTTCCCAGGCCGCCATCCTGGTGGCGAGCACCGCCGCGGGCGTCCTGTTCTTCGCCCAGGCCCTGCTGGGAGCGCGGGGCTTCCCCCCCTCGCTGGTCGCCCTGCACACGACCACGGCTGCCGCGGCTTGGGCCGCCCTGGTGCTGTCCGCGGCCCTGGCGCTCTCCTCCGGGCGCACGGCAGCGGACGAAGATGCCGAAATCCGCATCTGGCGGGGACGCGCGGCGCGCGGCACGGCGGCGGCCTTCCTGCAACTCACCAAGCCGATTGTGGCCGTACTCCTCCTGGTGACGACCTACGCCGGGATGGTCATCGGGGCGCAGGCCTGGCCGGACTGGAAGACAACTTTCTGGACCCTCCTGGGCGGATTCCTGGCGGCAGGCGGTTCGGGGGCGGTCAACCAGTACATTGACCGCTACGACGACCACAAGATGCAGCGTACCCGGAAGCGCCCCATCCCCTCCGGACGTCTCGCCCCCGCCGAGGGGCTGGCCTTTGGGGTGGGGATTGCGCTGGCTTCCTTCTACGTGATGGTGGCCTTCGTCAACATGCTGGCCGCGCTCTTGAGCCTGGCGGGGATTATCTACTACGTGGTGCTCTACAGTTTGCTGCTGAAAAAGGCTACCGTGCAGAACATCGTCATCGGCGGCGGGGCGGGGGCGCTGCCGCCTCTGGTGGGCTGGGCGGCGGCTACCGGCGGCCTCACCTTCCCATCCCTGTTGCTTTTTGCCCTGGTCTTCATGTGGACTCCCCCGCATTTTTGGGCGCTGGCGATTGTGCGCCGCAAGGATTACGCCCGCGCCGGGGTTCCCATGCTCCCCGTGGTGCGCGGCGAGCAGGAAACGCGGCGGCAGGTCTTCCTTTTTACCCTGGAACTGGTCGCCCTGACTTTGCTGTTCCCCGTCTTCGGGCTGGGGAAGGCTCTCTACGCCGTCCTGGCCGCCGTGCTGGGATTGTGGCTCCTGGGCGCGGCTTACCGGCTGTGGAAAGGGAACGGCAACAAGACGGCCTGGAAGATGTACCGCTATTCCAATATGTACCTGGCCTTTTTGCTCTTCGCCCTGATGGCCGACCGGCTGCTTTTCTGACCCGCGAGCGGCTTCCGTTAAAAAAAGGGCAACGCTGATTGACTGACAAAACGCGCCGCCATGTTTTTCTCACATGGGGACACAGGGAACACAGGGTATTCTTGATAAAACGCTGTGCTCTCTGTGTCCCTGTGTGAGCATGTGCCGCGCCTGGACTACACAGCGGAGATTTGCCGCCTGGGGTAGTGGAAGGCACTGCCTTCCACTACCCCCCCCCGGCGGGACGGCTCTCCCTCTCTACCCCTTCACGAAGAACCTAAAAAAAGCCGCGCCCCGAAGAGGAACCTCTCGGGGCGCGGCTGTGTTTATCGGAAGCCTCAGGGCTGTTTGACGGGCACGTCCAGAGTGATGTCTCCTGCTTTTTCGAAGTGGAGGGTGACTTGGAAGGTGTCGCCTGGGTTGAGGTCTCGCTTCAGGCCGATGAGCATGACGTGGAAGCCTCCGGGCTTGAATTCTACCTGCCCTTTGGCGGGCACAGGAATTTTCTCCTGGTGAATCATCTTCATCTCGCCGTTGTCGCCCATCTCGCTTTTGTGGAGTTCGACGGCGTCGGCGATGTCGCTGCTGGCATCCAAAAGGTTGTCGGCCTGGCCGCCGGGGTTGTCAATCACAAAGTAAACGGCGCTGTTTTGGCCGCCGACGCCGGGGCGCGCCCAGACGTTTTGTACGGTGAGAGACTTGGAACCTCCGCAGGCTGTCAGGACGAGGACAAGGGCGAGTGTGGTGAGAAAAGCGATTCGTTTCATGGTGGTCTCCTGGAGAAATAGAATTTATTGCAAAGTGGAGTAATTATATCAAATTCATATGGCGGGCGGTTCGTATGTCACTCCTTTTTATCTCCCATCTTATCGAGAAGCCGTATCTGGCTGTGCTCATGAGGGAATTTCCCCCGAACGTTCTCGTAAAAAGCCCGGATGCGTTCCATATCGGCGCGAATGTCTCCGCTGGGGGTGAAGTAGCCTCCTACGCCGATGCGCTTTGAAGGATAGTCCACAAAACCCAGGGCGATGGGGATGCCCGCCCCCAGGGCGATGTAGTAGAAGCCAGTCTTCCAGTGGTCGGTTTTTTTGCGGGTCCCTTCGGGGGCAATCACGATGACGAGTTCCTCGCTTTTGCGGTACACCTCCGCGATTTGCTCTACGAAGTTGCGCCGCGCCCCGCGCACGACGGGAATGCCTCCCAGAAGGCGCATCAGTCCTCCAAAGGGCGGCTTGAAGAGCGAGTCTTTGCCAATCCAGCGGGGACGGAAGCCGAGCGCCAGCATGGCCGGAAGCGCCAGGACGAAATCCCAGTTGGAGGTGTGAAAAGCACCGATGACGATGTATTTTGGGGTGGGGGGAAGTTCAGCGACCACCTGCCAGCCGAAGAGACGCAGCAACCCGCGCCCCAGCCGCTGCCCCCAGGTGAGATGTTTGTGTTCAGTCTTGCCCATAACACCCGAAGTATACCAGTTTTGGAGGGGGCACTGGCAGGGAGGAAAACGCTCCAGGAATGTAAATTTGCCGCCAGCGCAAGGGGCTGGCCCTCCGCTGGTGGATGGGAAGTCCGCTTTGCGGACCTGGAAAACCCAGGGCAAGGGTTCCAGCCTTGCCCGCACAGCGCCACTTGGGGTAAGGGAACACCGTAAATCAGCGTACTCTGCCGTCCCTGGCGAGGGTTGTCGCTCAGCAAGACATTTCTATACATTTTACTTGCCTCTGGAACTCGAATCATCCCCTTTTTTGCGCTTTTTTTGCACTTTTCCCGTTGCGCTTCATCTGAAAATCATCTACAATTGCCTGTGCCCGCCGTTGGCGGGTGCAGGGGTCAATGCCAGGCCAGTCCAAAGGAGCGTACTATAAAAAACCTCCCATTACCCTGGCTGTGGTTTAGTGACCATGCTCGCAAGCGCATGGCTCAGCGCGGTATTACCGAGTCCGACGTGATTTTCGTACACGAATTCGGGCGCAGGATTTATGCGGGGAAGGCAGTCCATTGTTTTTTAGGCCGCCGCGATATTCCCCCAGAATACCGTAGCAGACCGGAGTTGATGCGATGCGAAGGAACCGTTGTGGTACTGGATGCTCACACGGGCACCAAAGTTCTGACCGTCTATCGCAATCGGCAGGCACTGAAACGAATACGGAGAAAAGCCAAGACCCGCTAACCACTTGAATGGATAGCGGAGCATAGCAAAATACCCGTTTTCTGGCACTGACCCCCTGCTCTTCCCCCCCAATCCCTAACCCTAACCCCCTCGAGGCCCCGCATGAGCGACTCTGCTCCTCCCATCAACGATAAACGCGAAATTTTTGGCTGGGCGATGTACGACTGGGCCAATTCGGCCTTCAGCACCACCGTCGGGACGGTCTTCTTAGGCCCGTACCTGGCCTCGCTGGCCGCCAACGCCGCCAAAGCCTATCCGGACGGCATGGCGCGCTTTTTCGGCATCCCCGTCGCCCCGGATTCTTTCCTGCCGTATGCGGTCTCTTTTTCGGTAGGAATGCAGGTACTCTTTCTGCCCATCCTGGGGGCGATTGCAGATTATTCGCACCGCCGCAAGCAGTTGATGCAATTGTTCGCCACCATCGGCGCGGTTTCCACCATCGCCTTTTTCTTCGTCACGCAACCCTTGTGGTGGCTGGGAGCCATCCTCTTCGTAGTAGCGAACTTGGCTTTCGGGGCGGCGGTGGTCTTTTACAACTCCTACTTGCCCGACATCGCCAGCGAAGACCAGCGCGACCGGGTCTCCTCTTACGGCTGGGCGCTGGGGTATCTGGGCGGCGGTTTGCTCTTGTTCTTCAACCTGATTTTCTACCAGATGCACGAGAAGTTGGGGGTTCCGACCGGCTTGGCGGTGCGTATCAACCTGGCCTCGGCGGGGGTCTGGTGGCTGGGATTCTCGCTGGTCACATGGAGCCGCCTGCGTTCCCGGCACGCGGCGCGCGCCCTCCCGCCGGGGGAGAATTACGTGAGCATCGGTTTCAAGCAATTGTGGAGCACGCTGAAGGAGGTCAAGCGCTTCCCCGAGACGCTCAAATACCTGCTGGCGTACTTCCTTTACAACGACGGCATCCAGACGGTGATTGCGGTTTCGGCCACCTTCGCCGCGGCTCCGCTGGTGCGCGGCGGCCTGGAAATTGAGCAGGGAACCCTGACGATGGTGATTTTGATGATTCAGTTCGTGGCTTTCGGCGGGGCGCTCTTTTGGGGCAAACTGGCCGGCTGGGTGGGAGCCAAACGCGCCATCATCATCAGTCTGGTGATTTGGGCCGGTGTGGTCACCTTTGCCTACGGCGGACTGAAAGGCGAGACCCGCGTCCTGCAATTCTGGATTTTGGGAGCGCTTATCGCTGTGGTGATGGGCGGGAGCCAGGCCATCAGCCGCAGCCTCTTCGCCCAGATGATTCCCGACGGGCGGGAGGCGGAGTTCTACTCTTTTTACGAAGTCAGTGAGCGCGGCACTTCCTGGATTGGGCCGCTTCTCTTCGGGATAATGAACCAGATGTTCGGCAGTTTGCGCCCCGCCTTGCTCTCTTTGATTTTCTTCTTCTTCGCCGGATTGTTGATTCTGCCCTTCGTGAATGTCAAGAAGGCGATTGCGGACGCCCGGTCCTATGAGGCGGAGCAAGCCGCCAAAGCGGCGGGAGCGGGATAACCTTTGGGGGCAGACAACTTTTTCCATAACGGGAGCAGCCGGAAAGCCGCTCCCGTTGCGTTTTAAGAACAAGGGGAGCGCATTTTATTGCGCGCTCTCCACGACTTTTGTCACAAATACTGGGTGACATTGGTCACTGTCACCTTCTTTCAAGGGGGCGTACAATCGCACTAAATGCTTACCAGTGCGGTAAAGGTTTAGGCGCCCTATGTTTCGCATCAAACGACAGACGGATTATGCCGTGCGGGTCATCCTGGCACTGGCACAGGCACCGGCGGGCAGCCGCCTGACGACCGGCGCCATTCAGGAGAGGATGCAAATTCCGCGGGCTTTTTTGCAGCGCATCGTGGCGCAACTTGCGCAAAGCGCCCTGATTCGGACGTTTCCGGGTCGGGAGGGGGGATTGCAACTCTCGCGTAAGCCGGAAGACATCACCCTGCGCGATGTCGTCGAGAGCATCGAAGGCCCAATGATGATTTCGGAGTGTCTGCCTGGGGAGGCTTTCTGTCCTTTTGAGGAGCATTGTCCGGTGCGCAGACGCTGGGCGCGTTTGCAATCAGTCATTCTGCGGGAACTCTCCAGTACGAATTTCGCAGACCTTGCAAAGGAGGTGGCGGGCTGAGGAAAGCGTTATCTGCATAACCCGAAGTGTTGCTGAAGCCATCCAATTCACGTTTGGGAAGGAGGAATTTTCCTGTGAACCTGATTCTTGCGCGGTGGCAATTTGCGATTGTCACCATCTACCACTTCTTCAATGTCCCCCTGACCCTGGGATTATCCATCCTGCTTGCCGTCTGGGAGACGCTCTATGTGCGTACCGGCGATGAGCAGTACAAGCGCATGGTCAAATTCTGGGGCAAAATCTTCCTCCTGAATTTCGCCATGGGGGTCGTAACGGGCATCGTTCAGGAGTTCCAGTTCGGGATGAACTGGTCGGAATATTCCCGCTTCATGGGCGATATCTTTGGCGTGCCACTGGCTATCGAGGCCTTGCTGGCCTTTTATATGGAATCGACCTTCATTGGTCTGTGGATTTTCGGGTGGGATAAACTCTCCCCCAAACTGCACGCCGCGACCATCTGGCTGGTTGCCATCGGCTCCAACGTCTCGGCCCTCTGGATTTTGGCGGCCAACTCCTTCATGCAGAATCCGGTGGGCTATGGGATAGACCCGGAGACCGGACGCGCCCTCCTGCAGGATTTCTTTGCCATCATCGGCAATCCGAATCTGTGGTATCAATTTCCGCATGTGTTGACCGGGGGCATCACGACTGCTGCTTTTGTCGTCATGGCCTTTAGCGCCTGGCACATGCTGAAAGGGACAAATGAGACGGAGTTCTTCCACCGCTCGTTGAAACAGGCTGCCATCTACGGCTTGATTGGCAGCGTCCTAGTGGCAGGCATCGGCCACGTCCAGGGGCAGTTCCTGGTCAAGCATCAGCCGATGAAAATGGCTGCCGCCGAAGCCCTGTGGAACACGGAAGACCCTGCCGGACTTTCCCTGCTGACGATTGGCAATTGGGAACAGACGCGCGAGATTTTCGCCATCAAAGTTCCGGCTCTGCTCAGTTTCCTATCCTACAACAAGCCCTACGGGGAGGTGGAGGGCATCAACGATTTGCAGTCCCTCATGGAAAAGCAATACGGCCCCGGTGATTACACACCACCTATCGCTTTGAACTACTGGGCCTTCCGCCTGATGGTCGGCCTGGGATTCTTGATGATTCTCCTGGCCGCCCTGGCCCTGTACTGGGACAAAGACATCGAGAAACGCGAGCGCTTCCTGAATGGGTTGGTGATTGCAGGTGTTTTCCCTTTCTTGGCAAACTCTTTCGGCTGGATTTTGGCCGAAACAGGCCGCTGGCCGTGGATTGTGTACGGCTTGTTCAAGGTGGACCAGGCCGTTTCTCCCAACGTCCCGGCGGGCAGCGTGGGATTCTCTCTCGTCGCCCTGACGATACTGTACACTATCGTGACTGGCCTGACCGCCTCGCTGATTTTCAAGTACGGCAAGAGCGAGCCTGATGCTGTTGTGGCGGAAAGCCACTAAGGAGGATAACGATGTCATACGAAACCCTGTGGTTTATCCTGGTCACCATCTTGTTCATCGGGTTCTTCTTTCTGGAAGGCTTCGATTACGGGGTGGGAATCCTGCTCCCCTTCCTGGGCAAGAACGACGACGAGAAGCGCGCCATCATCAACACGATTGGCCCCCACTGGGACGGCAACGAAGTGTGGATGATTACCGCCGGCGGCGCGGCCTTCGCGGCCTTTCCCCAGTTTTACGCCACCCTGTTCAGCGGTTTTTACATCGCCCTGGTACTGATGCTGATGGCGCTGATTGTGCGCGGCATCGGCTTTGAGTTCCGCTCCACGAGAGAAGACCCCAAGTGGCGCAACGCCTGGGACCAGGCCATCTTCTGGGGCAGTCTGCTGCCCGCCCTCCTGTGGGGCGTGACGGTTGGGAACCTGATGCGCGGCATCGCTGTGGATGCCGAGATGTACTACTGGGGCGGGCTTTTCCCCTTGCTCAACCCCTACGCTCTGATGGCCGGGCTGGTCTTCGTTGCACTCTTTACCCTGCACGGGGCCAACTTTCTGGCCATCAAGACCACCGGCGCCATTGAGGAGCGCGTCAAGGGCATGATTGGCAAAATCTGGCTGGTTGCTACCGTCCTGACGGTGCTCTTCGTCATCTGGACCTTTGCCGCTACCGACATCCTGACCAAGCCCGGCGTCAACGGGCTGATTGGCGCTCTCCTGGCCGCGGTAGCGCTGCTGGCGAGCGGATGGTTCTCGAAGGCCGGGCAGTACGGCAAGGCTTTCATCTCCGGCGGCCTGACAATCGTCTTCGCCACCATCATGGTCTTCATGGGGCTGTACCCCCGCTTGATTATCTCCACCCTCAATCCGGAGTGGAGCCTGACGATTGGCAACGCCTCCGCCAGCCCCTACACCCTCAAGGCGATGACCATCGTGGCCTTCATCCTGGTGCCCATCGTGCTGATTTACGTCGGCTGGTCGTACTACGTCTTCCGCGGGCGCATCAGCGCGGACCGGGAGAAATTGGTGTACTGAACCGTCGCGCCGTTCACTTTACTCCATGAACGCAGATTGCGCTGATGCCCGCTGATTTGCGCTGCAAAGCCACAGGAAGTCCGCTCTGCGGCACAGCGTAAGGCGGGAGCAAAGGGAACGGCTCCGCAGATGTATCGCTTCCTACGCGGGTACTCTCACGGTCTTTGCCAATAAGCCGAATCTACGCTATAAATGCAGAATGCAGCCGGGCGCGTCCCAACCCCTGCATTCTGCATTTTGCTTTCATCATTCCGCATTCATCATTCTGCATTTCTCCTCATGCGCCGACTGATTGCCCTGGCCCGTGACAGCCGCGCGGCCTTCCTCCTGACCGTCATTCTGGGTTTCATCGCCGGTCTGCTGACCATCTGGCAGGCGTGGCTTTTCACCCAGGTCGTTGACCGCGCCTTCCTGGGCGGGGCTTCTCTGGCCGCATTGCGCGGGCTGCTGGGAATGCTGGTCGGCGTCATCCTCCTGCGGGCGGCCCTCGCCTGGGGCACGGAGGCCGGCGCCCGCAGGATTGCCAGCCGGGTCAAGGCGGATTTGCGCGCCCGTCTCCTGGCGCACATCGAGGCCCTCGGCCCGGCCTACACCACCTCGGAGCGCACCGGCAGCCTCAACGCCGCGCTGGTGGAAGGCATCGAGGCCCTGGATGCTTACTACAGCCAGTACCTCCCTCAACTCGTGCTGGCCGCTCTGGTTCCGGTCAGCATCCTGGTTTTCGTCTTCCCTCTCGACTGGCTCTCCGCCCTGGTGCTGCTCCTGACCGCCCCCCTCATCCCCCTCTTCATGATGCTGATTGGCAAGGGGGCGGAGGCTGTCACCCGCCGCCAGTACGAGACCCTCAGCCGTCTCTCGGCGCACTTCCTGGACAGTTTGCAGGGCCTCACCACCCTGAAACTCTTCGGGCGCAGCCGCGAGCACGCCGCGGAAGTGGCCGAGATGAGCGACCGCTTTCGCGACGCGACCCTCTCCGTGCTGCGGATTACCTTCCTCTCGGCGCTGGCGCTGGAACTGCTGGCGACCCTCAGCACCGCGGTGGTGGCCGTGGAGGTCGGCCTGCGCCTGCTGGAAGGCAGGATGCTCTTCACGCAGGCGCTCTTTTTGCTGGTGATTGCGCCGGAGTTCTACATCCCCCTGCGTATGTTGGGACTGCGCTTCCACGCCGGGATGTCCGGAACCAGCGCGGCGCGGCGCATCTTCGCGATTCTCGACACCCCCCTGCCCGCGCCGCCGCGAACCGGTTTCGCCGCGGCGGGGAGCGAAGCGGATGAGGCTGCCCTGGTTTCCCTGCGCGGCGTCACTTTTGCCTATCCCGACAGCGAAGCGCCCGCTCTGGACAACCTCACCCTTGACATCCCCCGCGGCAAGCACGTCGCCCTGGTGGGGCGCAGCGGAGCGGGAAAATCCACCCTTTTCCAGATTTTGCTCGGCTTCCTGCATCCTCAGAGCGGACAAATTCTCGTGGACGGGCGTCCGTTGGAGAGCATCCCGCCCGAAGCGTGGCGGGAGCGGCTGGCCTGGGTCTCCCAGACTCCCTACCTTTTCAACACCACGGTTGCCGAGAACATCCGTCTGGCGCGCCCCGATGCC
>DRKV01000056.1 GCA_011051635.1 Chloroflexota bacterium
AGACGCGCTGGATATCCGCATTCCCAAGAACGCCAATCTGATTCGCAACATCATGATTGCCCAGCAGTTCGTCCACGACCACGTGATGCACTTCTACCACCTCCATGCCCTGGATTGGGTGGACATCGTGGACGCCCTCAACGCCGACCCGGCGGAGACCTCCCGGATTGCCCAGTCTATCTCCAACTGGCCGCACTCCTCCACGGGATACTTCGCCGATGTCCAGAAGAAGGTCAAGGGCATCGTGGACAGTGGTCAGTTGAGCATCTTCGCCAACGCCTATTGGGGACATCCGGCCTACAAACTGCCTGCCGAGGTCAACCTGCTGGCCGTGGCGCACTACCTGGAAGCCCTGGACGCCCAGGCCGATTTCGTCAAGGTACATACCGTCTTCGGCGGCAAGAACCCGCACCCCAACTTCGTCGTCGGTGGCGTTCCCTTCCCGATTGACCCCAACAGCGACATGGCCCTCAACGCCCAGACGCTTTCCATCGTCGGCGAGGCCATTGACAAGATGCTGGCCTTCACCTATCAGGTGTATCTGCCCGATTTGCTGGCGATTGCTCCCTACTACAAGGAATACGCCGGTTTGGGAGAGGGGGTAGGCAACTTCCTTTCGTGGGGCGAATTCCCGGAGGACGATATCCGCAATCCGGCGAGTTACCTTGTCCCGCGGGGCGCCATCCTCAACCGCGATTTGTCCACCATCCACGAGGTTGACCCTGCCGATTTTGGGCAGGTCAAGGAGTTCGTCAAGCACTCCTGGTACAAGTACAGCGGCGGGGAGGATGTCGGTCTGCACCCCTGGGAGGGCGAGACCGAGTTCGATTACACCGGCCCGCAGCCGCCCTACGACTTCCTGCCCGTGGAAGAGCGCTACTCCTGGCTGAAAGCGCCGCGCTGGAAAGAGCACCCTATGGAAGTCGGCCCGCTGGCCCGTGTTTTGATGCTCTACGCCACCGGAAACGCTCAGACCAAAGAACTGGTGGACAAGACCCTCAAACTGCTGGATGCCCCTGTGGAGGCCCTCTTCTCCACCCTGGGACGCACCGCCGCCCGCGCCATCGAATCGGCGGTTTACGTGGATGCCATGGCGAAGTGGTACAAGGACCTGATTGCCAACATCGCCGCCGGAGACCACGATACCTTCAACGAGACCCGCTGGGACCCCAAGACCTGGCCCAAGCACGCCCAGGGCGTGGGTATCACCGAAGCGCCCCGCGGGGCACTCGGTCACTGGGTGGTGATTGACGACGAGAAAATTACCAATTACCAGCAGGTCGTCCCCACTACCTGGAACGCCTCTCCCCGTGACCACAAGGACCAGGCTGGGGCTTACGAGATGTCCCTGGTGGGTACGCCCCTGGCGGTTCCCGACCAGCCCGTGGAGATTTTGCGCACCATCCACTCCTTCGACCCCTGCATGGCCTGCGCTATCCACATGGTGGACGCCAACCAACAGACTTTGGGCGATACGATGGTCATGCCCAGCACCATCGTGCAGATGTTCTCCAAAGCCAACATCAAGGCCGCTCCGGTCTTGACGCTGGGCGAGTTGAAGAAATAGCGCCAGCCTCTCCTCCCTGTTCCCTCACTCCGGCCTTCTCCTCCCGAAGAGCACCCCGCGGGTCGTGCTTCGTGAAGGTCAGGGGTGAGGGACAACGCGGAAGGAGAGATAGGACAACCCTATGACCGACAACAACGTAATCGTCCTGGGGCTGGGCAACATGCTCAACACCGATGAGGGCATCGGCGTCCACGCCATCTGGGAGATGCAGCGCCGCCAGCGGGAAAGTAATCGCTATCCCGGCATCGAACTGATAGACGGCGGCGCCCTGGGGATGCGCCTTCTGCCCTACGTGGAAGCGGCCTCCCATCTCATCCTGCTGGATTTGGCCGATGCCGGCAGGGAACCCGGAGAACTGGTCGAACTGGCCGGAGATGACATCCCGCTCTATACCGGCATCAAGGTCTCACTGCACCAGGTCACTTTTCAGGAGGTATTGGGCGTGGCTTTGGCACGCGGCAACCTCACCGACCATCTCTACCTCATCGGGATGCAGCCTATCAGTCTGGCAATCGGGGCCGACCCCACGCCGGAGGGAGTGGCCGTCATCCCCCGGATGATAGCCCGCGCCGAAGAGATTCTGAACGACTGGGGCGTTTGGTCCCCGCCGGAAGTGTAACAATTCGCGTAACTGCTCAGCCTGCCCCGCCCGGCGATTGCCCCCTGCGGGGATGCTGTACGAAAATCGCAGCGACGGCTGCAAAACCCGCCTCTGTAGGTTGGGTTTCCAGTCGCCAGGTTAAGTAGTTACCAATCCACAAGGAGATATACCTATGCCTATCAACTGGTTTGACCTTGTTTTTGGTTTCATTCTGGGAATCGCCGTGACCGGCATCGCCGTCTGGAAACTGATGCCCGCCCTGATGCTGGTGACGCACGAAAGCAAACTGTCCTTCGATGAGACTGTCGAGACCTTCATCCGGCACGCCCAGGAGATGGGCTGGCAGGTGCCGAAGGTCTACGAACTGCAAAACAGCCTGGCAAAAGCGGGACACCACATCCCCCCGCTGAAAGTCATCTCGATTTGTCAGCCTCACTATGCCTTCCAGGTGCTGGAGAAAGACGAGAACAAGCGTATCAGCGCCATCATGCCCTGCCGTATCGGGATTTACGAGACATCCGATGGCAAGGTGTACATCTCGGAGATGAACATCCCGCTGATGAGCAAGATGTTCGGCCCCGTGGTCGCCAGGGCGATGGCATCTGTCGCCTCTGAAGAGGAGACCATGTTGAAGGGTATCGTGGCCGGGCACTGAACCGGCCTCCCCTCGCAAACATAATGTGGAACGTGCAGATTTCCCCGACCTGCACGTTCCTTTTGCGTCTTCGGTGGGACAACTGCGAGCAGTTGTCCCACAACCCTGATTGACTGACAAAACGCGCCGCTATGTTCTCCTCACGCGGGGACGCAGGGAACACAGCGCATTGTCTCCGTAAAACTCCGTGTTCTCCGTGTCTCTGTGTGGGTAAATGTTCCCTCCGGTGACTTCGTGTCTTCCTGCTGTCCCGGAGCACTGACGTTTTGTAGAATGGCGGCGGGAACACCGTCCTTGCGGGTAGGGCTGAAACCCCTACCCTGATGCCATCAAGTCCGCAGAGCGGACTTCTTACCTCCCAGCGGGGGACTTCCAGTCCCCCGTGTGGCGGCACAACAGCCGTTGCAGACATTCGCTTTTCCGCGCAAATCAGCGAGCATCAGCGCAATCTGCGTTCTTCAGGCGACTTTTCTACTCTTGAGTGCTCCCCTGCTCCCCTCGAGTACCCTCCGGCGGGTGGATTTCGGGTATACTTGCACGGCGCGCGACCCGACCGCTTGCCGACCACACCACCATGCACGAACTGCCTTTTGTCGAAAGCATCCTCAAAATCACCCTGGAACATGCCGAAAAAGCCAACGCGCAGCGCGTCATTGCCCTGGATTTGGTAGTCGGGCAGATGGCGAGCATCGTGGACGACTCCGTGCAGTTCTACTGGGACATCCTCAGCAAGGATACCCTCGCCGAGGGAGCGGAACTGCGCTTCAAGCGCATTCCGGCGGTCTATCGCTGCTGGGATTGCGGCCACGAGTACCAACTGGATGGCGAGCATCTGGAGTGTCCGCAGTGCGGCAGTCTGCGCGTTCAACTCATCCGCGGGGACGAATTCCGCCTGGAGAGCATAGACATTGAGTGAGGAACCTTATGACCACAACCGTACCCGTAGTCGAAAACATCCTCGGCGCCAATGAGCGCCTGGCGCAAACCAACCGCGCCCGCCTGGACGAGACCCGCACCTTCACCGTCAACTTCATGGCCTCCCCCGGCGCGGGCAAGACCAGTCTCATCCTCCGCACCGTGGCCGCCCTGAAGGACAGATACCGCCTGGCCGGGGTGGACGGCGATGTCGCCACCACGATTGACGCCGACCGGATGGCCGCCGCCGGCATCCCCGCGGTGCAAATCAACACCGGCGGCTCCTGCCACCTGGACGCGGTCATGCTGCAAGGCGCCCTGCCCCAAATTGCCCTGGAGGACACCGATGTGCTCGTCATCGAGAACGTCGGCAACCTGATTTGCCCCGCCAACTTCCCCCTGGGAGCGCACCTCAACATCCTGATTGCCTCCGTCCCCGAAGGCGCGGACAAACCCTACAAGTACCCCAACATGTACCGCGGCGTGCAGGCCGTCATCCTCAACAAAACCGACCTCCTGCCCTATTTCGACTTCGATATGGACTACTTCCGCCGCGGTGTGGAGGCCCTCAACCCCGGCCTGGCCTTCTTCCCCCTCTCGGCCAAAACCGGCGAAGGATTCGACGCCTGGCTCTCCTGGCTCACCTCCCAGGCCGACGCCTACCTGACCCCCTGACCGTCGCGGGTAGCGAGGGCAATGCCCTCGCCTACCCCGCGACCCCGCACCTCGCACGTGACACGTGATACTTGATACGTGGCACGTGACACTTGACACGTGACCCTCACCGAACACTTCCACATTGACGGCATCGTCCAGGGCGTTGGATTCCGTCCCTTCGTCTACCGCCTGGCAACGGAACGCGGCCTGAGCGGGTGGGTGCGGAACAACAGTCGGGGCGTGGATATTGAAGTTAGCGGCGACCCCTCTCAACTGGAGTCCTTTGCCCGCGCCCTGCGGGAGCAGGCTCCCCCTTTGGCGCAAATCACCGCAATCACGCGGCGTTCCATCCCCTTCGATTCCTTCGGCGGGACCTTCGTCATCGTCCACAGCGAAGACGAAGGCGGCTTCACCCTCGTCTCGCCGGATGTCGCCACCTGTCCCGACTGCCTGCGGGAACTCTTCGACCCCACAGACCGGCGCTACCGCTATCCCTTCATCAACTGCACCAACTGCGGGCCGCGCTTCAGCATCATCCAGGCGCTACCCTACGACCGCCCGAACACCACCATGTCCGTCTTCCCCATGTGCGCG